>JAITCX010000094.1 GCA_031282945.1 Elusimicrobiota bacterium | reverse complement strand
TGTTAAAATTTATGAAAACAAATTATATTTTATAATGCACCACAATGCTCTAAATCCGTCTTTATAATTTATATGTTTTCCTTCAGCATAAGTTCTGCCCCAATAAGAAATGCCAACCTCATAAATTCTATATTTCTTTTTGGCAAACTTTGCGGTTATTTCAGGTTCAAATCCAAATCTATTTTCCTGCAAATCCAAAGAATCGGAGGCCTCTTTTGTAAAAGCTTTATAACAGGTTTCCATATCCGTTAAATTTATATTTGTAAACATATTAGATAATAGAGTGAGAAATTTATTGCCCATATAATGCCAAAAATAGAGCGCCCTATGAGCATCAGCTCCTCCGCCAAAAAATCTTGACCCATATACAACATCAGCTTTTCCCAAAAGCAATGGACCCAAAAGCCTTGGATATTCTTGCGGATCGTATTCAAGATCGGCATCCTGAATTATGATAAAATCGCCGGCGGCGCATTTCAAACCTTTTCTTACAGCATACCCTTTGCCGTAATTTTTTTCTAAAAAAATAATCTTATCCACGAGATCGGGGTTGGCGGTTTTTATATTTTGCAAAATCTGGCGGGTATTGTCTGTGGAATAATCATCTACAATGATAATTTCTTTATTTTTCACCGGCGCATTTCTCACAACTTCTATAAGTTGAGCGATTGTATCTTGTTCATTATAAACAGGAATGACGACAGATAATTTAAAATCGTTTATCATAATAATTTTTCCTCAATATCCTGATATTTTTTATAAGTTTTGAAAATTTGATCATCCATTGTTTTGGCGAAATTTCCACCCTGCAAAAATTCTTTTGTCCATTGAGCGCTATATTCTATAGCTTGATCAATTTTTATTGTGGGCAACCACTTAAAAACTTTCTTAATTTTTGTATTGTCCAACATCAAAAAATTTGCTTCATGCGGAGCGTTTTTATCTATTTGAATTTCCCATTTCGCATCTTTAAAATAATTATAAAAACGCTCAATTAATTGTTGCGTTTTAAGACAATCGGAAATATCAGGTCCAATATTATAACAATCGGCATATTTAGAGTTTTCAAATTGTTTTTGAGCTATCAATAAATACATAAAAATCGCTTCAGCTACATGCTGATAGGGACGCACAGAATTAGGATTTCTTAAAATTAATGTTTTAGAATCTTTTATGGCGCGCACGGCATCGGCTATAATTCTATCCGGCGCAAAATCCCCTCCTCCCAAAACATTGCCGGATCTCGCCGTTGAAATGCGGACATCCGCCTCATTAAAAAAAGATTTTTTATATGAGCTTGTCACAAGCTCAGAGCAGGATTTAGAATTTGAATATGGGTCATAACCGTCTAACTCATCTGTCTCTTTATAACCTTTATTTTGATTTTCTATATTTTTATAAACTTTATCGGTGGTTACATTTAAAAAAGATTTCACGCTCGGACAAAATCTTATAGCTTCTAAAACATTAACTGTTCCTAAAACATTTGTTTGATACGTTTCTACAGGTTCTTGATACGACCGTCTTACCAATGGTTGAGCCGCCAAATGAAAAACTATTTCAGGTTTTAATGCTGCAAAAGTTTGTTTTAAATTTTCCAAATCTCTAATATCGGCAAAAACAGAATTCATGTCATTTGAAATATTAATCAGCTCAAAAAGGTTGGGAGAACTAAGCGGAGCTAAGGAATATCCACTAACTTTAGCGCCCATCAATGTTAAAACTCTGCAAAGCCATGTTCCCTTAAAGCCGCTATGGCCGGTTACCAAAACGTTTTTGCCTTTATAAAAATTTGCCATTAAACCTTCCATGGCGCCTCTCCAGAATTCCAAATTTGTTCTATAAAATTTTTATCTCTTTGCGTGTCTATACAATGCCAAAAGCCATAATGTTTATAAGCGCTCAATTGATTTTCGCAAGACAATTTTTCCAAAGGTTCTCCCTCAAATATCGCAGCATCATCTTTGATATAATCAAACACTTTAGGTTCTAAAACCATAAAACCGCCGTTTATCCAGCTATTTTGATCTTTTGGTTTTTCTTTAAAATTACAAATTTCATTATTGGCTCCAATTGCTAAAGCGCCGAAACGTCCCGACACCTGCACAGCGGTAAGCGTTGCAATTGTTTTACTTTTTTTATGGCAGTCCAAAAGAGCGTCTATATCTACATCGGATAACCCATCTCCATAAGTCATCATAAAAGTTTCATCTTTCACATATTTTTCTATACGTTTTATTCTGCCGCCAGTGAGCGTATTTAATCCTGTATCCACTAATGTAACGCGCCATGGTTCAGCCACATTTGAATGAACTGTCATTTCATTTTGTTTAGAAAAATCAAAAGTTATATCGGAATTATGCATATAATAATTTGAAAAATACTCTTTTATCATGTAACCTTTATAACCGCAGCAAATTATAAAATCATTAAATCCAAACTTGGAATAATATTTCATAATATGCACTATTATTGGAAACTGTCCAATTTCTATCATCGGTTTAGGTTTTAATTCTGTTTGTTCGCTAAATCTTGTGCCGAAACCCCCAGCTAAAATTACCGTTTTCATGCCAACCTCTTTTTATTTAGACCGTTTATCAATAACTTCATTTTTTATATTCCCGTTTAATGATATTTTTTATTCCCCGCTCTATACTAAATTTTGGTTTCCACCCAAGCGCTAATAAAGTTTTATTATTTGATTTTATTTCTTTAGGTTCTCCCAATCTCTGCAGGAGAGCGCCGAAATTTAATTTTGTTTTACTATGCGTTACTTTTTTTATGTTTATTACAACTTCCTTAAGAGCTACGGCTTTGCCAAGCCCCGCTTCAAAATTATTTCCTTGACCTTTTTTAATTTTTAGAATTTTTAAATAAGCCTCTATGACATCGTCAATATAAATAAAATCGCGTTTCTGTTTGCAGCTTGTTAAATTAATTTCATCTACATTTTTTATACAAGAATCAATCACAAAAGGCAATACCTTTATTTTATCCTCGTAAGGACCAAAAACATAACCTAAAGTTATATTTATAAAATCTATATTATCGGAGTATGCAACGGCCGAATCAGCAAAAACTTTTTTAGAAAAAACATAATTATAAGTGGGACTTCCTTTTATAAGGGGTAGGCTGGTTTGAGTATTGATGAATTTTTTTACTTTAGTTCTTGCGGCATTTTCTAAAATCTGCATAGGGAAAAAAACATTGGCGCTAAAACTTTTAAAGAAAGTTTCCGTATCGCGTATATACGTCGCTGCACAATGGATTACGGCGTCAAACTTATTTTCATCAAAAATTTTTTCAATATTAATTTTATCAATATCATAAACTTGAACTTTATCTAAAACTTCCTGCACGCGCCGCATATTTGAAACTTTACGTTTTATGATCGTTACATTGTGATGTTTTTTTATGAGAGCTTTTAATAAATAGCTCCCAATAAAACCTGTCGCCCCAGTTAATAAAATATTCATAGACCTT
>JAITCX010000219.1 GCA_031282945.1 Elusimicrobiota bacterium | reverse complement strand
GAGATTTAAAGGAAAGAAAATGAAGCGCGTCCTAAACGGACGTGCAAGTTTTCTTGACACATAAATATCGCAAAAGATGCGGCAAGGACGGGCGTTGAGGTTGCCAAAGACACCCTACTAATAAAAAGGGAGCGCAAAACAAAAATAAAGAAATAAGTTTAAAGAGCGTTAGTTTTCTGTTTCTCTTTTATAGAAAAGAGAAGCACGTTGCAAGTGTCGTTAGAAGTTTTGTTTCTTTTTAAAAAGATAAAGAAATTTCTGCCTCTCTTTTTCAAAGAGAGAATTAAACTTTAAGGGTCTTTAATTTTCTGTCTCTCTTTTCAAAAGAGAGAATAAAGTTTTAAGAGCCGTTAGTTTTTCTGTTTCTCTTTTTCCAAAAAGAGAAATAATTTCAACTCTTTTTTACAAAAGAGAAAATCAAGAATTTAAATTGACAGCTTTCAAAATCTTTTCAACTTCTATTGTTCTCCCATCCTCATCCTCAATAACCACCCTCGCAAAAGCCCAACCATCTATATTTGTTGGATCAACGCCGGCATCCAAAAATGGATCAGGATCCAAAACAAAAAGTATATCTTTATCATTTGCCCCCGAATCCTTTGCCCATTCAAAGAGATTGCCAGCGCCTAAATCAACGCCATAATGTTCAAGAGCCTCATCATAGCCAATATTTGCCCGAGACAATTTTACTATCTCCTCAAAAGAAGCTAAGGGGGTAGGAGCGCCTTTGTATTTTATGTTTTGAGTCCCCAGTTTTGTCCCGATTAAAATTTTCCCATTATAATAAAAATATTCCGCAGGCAGCTTTTTTACGTCTAAACCGGCAGCAATAAAAGGTTTTGCGTCAAGTTCTATCGCCACATCATAAAACGGACTTTCCGCCCAGTTTTTACTCCAAATAAACTTTGCGCTTGCATCCGGACTGGAAAAAGCCCAACCGTTTTGATGATCATCCATGCTCACAAGTTGAGGGTAGAGATCTAAAAGTCTTGCAAAAGATTTTTCGGCGCCGTCTCCCACAACATCTAGTTTTGAGCAAGCTGTAAATATCAAAAACCCTAAACACAAACTAAAAAATACCGTCTTTTTCATTTTTATTCTCCTTTAAAATTAAACCGTTTCAACCGCAATGCATTTGTCAAAACAGATACCGAACTCAAACTCATTGCAGCGGCTGCAAAAATTGGATTTAAAAGCGGGCCGCCGAAAAGATATAAAATTCCCGCCGCAATTGGAATGCCTAAAACATTATACCCAAATGCCCAAAACAAATTTTCTTTTATAATGAGTATTGTTTGTTTGCTCAAAGCTATCGCCCCCGCAACATCCTCTAAATTATTGTGCATCAAAACAATATCCGCCGACTCTATCGCAATATCAGTCCCATTGCCTATGGCAATTCCAATGTCGGCTTGCGCAAGCGCGGGCGCATCATTTATGCCGTCTCCCACCATTGCAACTTTATACCCTTGCGCCTGTAATTTTTTAACCTCCATCGCTTTATCCTGCGGCAAAACTTCCGCTAAAACCTTATCAATTTTTACCTGCTTTGCAATTGCCAAAGCGGTAGCGAAATTGTCGCCCGTTATCATCGCAATGCCGATTTTTAATTTACGTAAAAGTTCTATAGCTTTTGGACTGCTTTTTTTGATAGTGTCGGCAACTGCAATAATTCCCGCCAAATGTCCGTCAAAAGCAAAATACAAAGGCGTCTTTGCCTGCCGCTCAATTTCATTTGAAACCGCATTTAGCGCATCTAAAGAAATATCATTTTCCTGCATCAACTTTTTATTGCCCGCCAATACTTCCATGCCGTCTACATTCGCCCTGATCCCCTTACCCGAAATTGCAATAAAATTTTTAATCTCAAAAAAAAGCAGCCCCTCTTTTACAGCGGCTTTCACAACCGCCTGCGCCAGCGGATGTTCTGAACCTTTTTCAGCGGACGCCCCAACTTGCAATAAATATTTTTTATCTATTTCGTTTACGGCAATGATATCGGTAACCTCAGGTTTGCCCTCAGTGATAGTTCCCGTTTTATCAAAAACTATCATATTGATTTTATGCGCTGTCTCAAGAGCGGCGCCGCTTTTTATTAAAATGCCGAGCTGCGCCCCTTTTCCCGTGGCAACCATTATCGCTGTCGGCGTCGCCAACCCCAGCGCGCAGGGACAAGCTATCACTAAAACAGAAATAAAAATTGTAAGCGAAAATTCTAATGCAGATTTGCCCGCCGGCAAAGCGGCCCAGCCTGCATTTGCCGCAATAAACCATATAAGCGCCGACACAAAAGCAATTGCGCAAACTATCGGCACAAAATAACCTGAAACTATGTCGGCCATTCTGGCAATCGGAGCTTTAGAGCCTTGCGCGTCCTCTACAAGTTTTATAATTTGAGCAAGAGCTGTTTCTTTTCCAACTTTTTGCGCTTTAAAATAAAATAAACCGCTCGTATTTATTGTGGCTGCAAAAACTTTATCGCCCGCTTTTTTCTCGCAAGCCATGCTCTCGCCTGTCAGCATAGATTCGTCTACGGCGCTTGCGCCGTCGGTTATAGTTCCGTCCGCCGCAATCTTTGCGCCCGGTTTTACTACCACAATATCTCCGCATTTTAAATCTTGCAAAGGTATTTCTTTTTGCATGCCGTTTTCTAAAATTATAGCTGTTTTGGGGGCAAGAGCCATTAACTTTTTTAAAGCTTGACTGGTACGCCCTTTTGAGAGAGCCTCTAAAGATTTGCCAAGCAAAATTAAGGTTATAATTATGCCAGCCGTTTCAAAATAAAGCGAATCAACTGCATTCAAATTTCCAAATATAATTTGAAAAATATTGTATACGCTATAAATTATCGCCGCCGTTGTTCCCACCGCAATAAGAGAGTCCATATTTGGAGCCGCTTTAAAAAGATTTTTAAAACCTATACGGTAAAATTCATTGCCGCATATAATTATTGGAATAACAAACGCTAGTTCAGTTAAAGCGTATACCAGCGGAAAATGCATCGGCGCAAGCGCGGCGGGGAAAGGCAAAACTATCCATTTGATCATCGGCGCCATAGCTATGTATAAAAGCGGCAAAGCAAAAATACATGAGACAATAAATTTTCGCCAGAGAGCTTTAATTTCTCTTTTTTCGGCAATCTCTTTTTTATCTGCAGAAATATCGCAAATATCTAAAGGAACATATCCCGCTTTTGTTACGGCATTTTTTATTTCATCAATATTAGTAGCATTTGAATCAAAAGTTATAGTTGCTTTTTGAGTTGCCAAGTTTACGCTTGCCTCTTTAATGCCCGCAAGTTTTTTCAAAACCTTTTCTACCCGCGCCGAACAAGCGGCGCAGCTCATCCCCCCAATGCCCAATGTTATGGCTGACAATAAATTTTTTTCTAAAACTTTATATCCAATTTTTTCTATAGTCTGTTTTACTTTATTTAAAGTTTGATCATCGGCATACTCAAATGTCAATTTTTGCATTGCAAAATTCACATTTACATTATTTACGCCTTCAACTTTTTTTACAGCTCTTTCTATTCTGGCGGCGCATGCGGCGCAGCTCATCCCGCCAATATCTAAAGCGCTTTTCATAAACTCTCCTTAAACTTACTTCCCCTGTAAACGTAAAATAAACCTTTGATAAATTATATGATAATTTATATTAATTGATACTCTAAATTAAAAATAAAATAGTAAATAAAAAAGGCGATTTTAGCCTTTCGCCTAAAACCGCCCGTATCGCCCTGAATTTATATATTATAAATAACATACCATACTATCAAAACAACTTTTCAAAAGGTTTAAGAATTTTTACAAAAGATATTTTATGAATACAAATCCTAAAACGAGCAGCACGATAAAAACGACAGACAAAATATTAAAATATTTTTCTATTACATTTTGGATCTTTTCGCCGAAAATTCTCAACGCCAAAGCGACCAGAAAAAATCTCCCAGCCCGCCCTACAACTGAAGCTAAAAATAATGTCAATAATGGTATTTTAAAAACGCCCGCCGCTATAGTGAAAACTTTATATGGGATGGGGGTAAATCCCGCTGTAAAAATTGCAAAAAAAGCATTGTCTTGATACAATTTTTCTACAGCGTCCATATAATCTTGCAAACCATAAAGATTAACTATAGCCTGCCCAATTGTTTCAAAAAATAAATAACCAATCAAATACCCTAAAAATGCGCCGATGACAGATCCCAATGTGCAAATGAGCGCTTTGGAAAACCATTTTTTGGGCTGGCCGACAACCAACGGTATTAACAAAACATCTGGGGGAATAGGGAAAAATGAACTCTCCATAAAAGCTATTGAAAATAAAGCGTAATTGGAATGTTTGCTTTTTGAAAAACCCATAGTCCAATCATAAAGCCTGCGCATTAAAACAAATGGATAAGAAAAAATTTCTTTCATGTAAAACCGCTCCCCTTGTAGAATTTTGTTGAGTATTGGAATTACATTGATTAAATCAAATTTTTAGATGATTGGCAAAGCATAATAATTTTTCTTTAGGGTCTGTCTACGGCAAATATTTTTAACTCTTAATTTTATTTTTGAAAAAAAAAGACAGAAAAACTAACTGGAATTCTCTCTTTGGAAAAGAGAGGCAAAATCTAACGACACTTAAAATTTAATTCTCTCTTTAGAAAAGAGAGGCAGAAACCTCCTTTACTAAAGAAACAAAAACTTTTAACGACACATGCAACTTAATTCTTTTTTCTATAAA
>JAITCX010000185.1 GCA_031282945.1 Elusimicrobiota bacterium | reverse complement strand
TTAGGCAAAAAAACTATTCTATCGTCTCTAAATTCTACATCATACGCTTTTTGCAAAACATCAAAATCCATAGACACAAAAGCATATAAAAATGTTGCAAAGCGGCGCGCAAAACTTTTCTTGGAAATATCCTCTAAAACTTTATTGCCGTTTGCATCAACTTTCCAAAAAACAACTTTTTGGCCGTCCATTAAAAATCCAGTTTTTTGTTGATAGTTCTGCACCCATTTTAATTTGGAAGGTTTTTGAAAATAAAATTGACCGCCGTTTTTTACTTTTTCGTCAGCAATATCCAATTCATATACAAATTCAAAGTTACCTGACAATGTATTAATTGCAGAAAATATCTTACTGACGCTCTCTTTATCAGTCGGCATTTGCGCAAAAACATTTTTTGCAAAAACTAAAACAAAGCCCAAAATCAAAAACTTTATAAAACTCATTTTAATCAATTTCATAAATTCTTATCTCACCTTTTGCAAAAAGTTTTAAAGTTTTTGCACATTTTAACTCAGCGCTCAATAAATGCAGTTTTTCAAAAGTATCCATTTGAATTACATCGCAAATTATTTCATCATAGACCCTAGCCTCTTGAAAAAAAATAAAGTCGCGCGCGGCTGTAAGAAATCCATTGCTGTGCTTTTTAAATTTCATTTTCTTTTGAAAGATATCGGTGGCGGCAAAAGATTGAGCGGCAATTTCCACAAAAGCGCTAGGCATGAGAACTCCATTTTTATCTAAAAAAATACAATCTGGTTTAATTGCAAAAAATGTACGCCCTGTCGTTTCCGTTTCATTTAAAAGTTTGTCTACAAGCAGCATCGGCCGCTTATGCACCATATTCTTTTCTAAATCAAATTTATCATAATCTTTTTGGCTAGCCACTTAATTTTCCCTCTCTAATTCTTTAATAATTTCATTTTTTACATATTGCGCCATTCTTAAATTTCCCGCCGGCATACCCTTAAACTTTTTGCAATCGACGCTATCTAGCTGCACATATTCAATTTTTGCCCATCTTGCAAAAATCTCGCCCGGCGCAAGCATCTGCCCCAAACCCTTTATGACAAAAGGAACTAGGGGACTTTCAGTTTTAATTGAAATTTCAAAAGCTAATAAATGAAATCTGCCGGTAGTTAAACTGCGATGCCCCTCAGGAAAAATTGCAACATGCAGTCCCTCTTTAAACCTTTCTTTTACCTGCTCAATAATTTGGGCGGATGTCGCATTATCCGTATTTATATATCCCGCCTTTTTTATAAAATTACCGTAAATTGGGATCTTAAACGGCCAGCCCTTTGCAATGCAAACTAAATCTTTTATGCCGAAATCAAAAAACAAAAAAGTATCATAAGTGCAGGGATGATTTGCAATGAGAATTGAAGGTTGGGACGGAAGCGCTTTCTTGATTTTTTTCTTATAAAAAGCGCTGGCAAATAAAATTGCCGTTTGGAGAACGCGGCCTTGAAAATACAAAAAATATCTCAATTGTTTTGGATTAAATCCCGTAATATAAAAATATGGGTATGCAAACATTCCGCTTAAACTCAACCAAACCCAAGTGCCCGCTACAAATGGAAAAGCGTAAACCCTTTTTAAAAAATCAAGCATTATTCATCAATTGCTCTATATAATCATAGAGATCGTTTAAAGTCAAAATTTTACCGACCTCATAATTGGCTCTAAGTTTTGCCTTAAAGGCCTGCTCTAAAACTATCACCATATCAACTGCGTCAAGACTGTCCAGACCCAGATCAGAAAAGAAATTCGCCTCGGGCTTCATTTGTTCCGGCTTTAACTCAAATTCTTTAATTAATGCATCGTTAACCGTTTTAATGATCTCTTGCCTTGTCATTTTTTCCATTCAATATCTCCTTACAATTAAACAGCAATTTGTGCCGCCAAGCGCAAAACTGTTTTTTATAAATGTATTTACTTTAACCTTTTTATTTTCTTTAAATAAATTTATGCAGCTGCATTTTGGATCTACCTCGCAAAGATTTAAAGTGGGCGCAAACTCCTCTCTTTCAAGCATATCCAAACAAGCTATCAACTCAAGAGATCCGCTTGCCGCCATAGTATGACCGATATGGCCTTTTAAACTATTTACTAAAACTTGCCCGCCGAACAATTCACCCACCGCCTGCGCTTCCTCAATGTCGCCCGCAATTGTGCTTGTGGCATGAGCATTTACAAAATCTATATCCGATGGCGTAAGCTTGGCATTTTCTAAAGCCAATTTCATGCAATTTGCAATACATTCTTTTGACGGATGCGAAATGCTTGCCGTCTCTGTGTTTGTGCCAAAACCAATTATCTCGCCATAAATTTTTGCATTTCTTTTTAGAGCAGATTGCAGCGATTCTAAAATTATTATTCCGCAACCTTCCCCGCAGACAATGCCGTCCCTGTTTATATCAAAAGGTCTTGAGGCAAGCTCGGCTTGAGAATTATATCTTGAGGCGGCGGCATTCATAATTGCAAAACAAACCGTCATTATTGGATGATACTCATCTGTGCCGCCGGCAATCGCTTGAGAGATAAAACCCGATTTTATGCCAAGATATGCAAGCCCGATATTTGTAAGACTAGTGGCGCAAGCTGTGCTGCTTCCAAAACCGGGCCCTTTAAGGTCAAAACTTTGAGAAATATTTGCAAGCGGGGAATTGTTCATCACTTGAAACACAACGCTAGTTTTTACGGTGTCAAATTCGCCGCTTATATACTTTTGGGAAAAGTCTACCCAAGTTTGCATGCTGCTAATTGTTGAACCTAAAAACAAAGCCGTTTTCTCGTCAGGTTTTTCTATGTTTGCGCTCTCTAAAGCCTCTTTTACCGCCGCATAAGCATACAAAGACATTTTAGACATTGAGCGGCGGAAACGCCGCGGTATAAAAGAAAAATCTATCTCCTCAACAGTTGAGCTGACATGCGAGGTGAGGTCTTTTATAGCGGCAAGCGTTGGATTAAACTTAACGCTGGATTTGTGTTCCAACATATTTTTGGCAAGCAAAGCCCGTCCCAAACCAAAAGGCGATACCGCCCCCAATCCCGTTATAACAACTCTGTTTTCATTTCCCATAATTTTCCCATTTAATTTTTTATTTTCTCAAACCAAACATTTTATCCAAAAGAAAAGCCGAAATCATCGCCCCAATTAAGCCCGGCGCAACTACCGCCTGTCCCACTAAAAACAAACCCGGGATTTTTGTTATCGGCATAATTGCGGCATCGTTACTGGAATGCATCATCCCATAAGCGCCGTAATAGTTGGTATATCTTTTCATAGTAAGAGGGGTGGCCTGTTCAACGAAATTCATATTTTCCCAAATATCCGGGCGGTATTGATTTACTATTGATTTAATCTTTTGCATCATTTGTTCTTTTGTTTTTTTATATTCATCCCGCGGCATATCCCATTGTTTTGAATTGGAATTTACCCTCATAGAAAATTGCACAGCTTGAGGGAGGTTTTCAGAAAAATTTATATACATTGAATCTTTATGATCATTTAAAAAATCAGCGCTTTTTAAGAAAGCTAAATTTGAAATATTATATTTTTGAGGGTTTTTTGAAATTGCATAGCTAATAAAAAAGCCGGGCGTCTCAGCGGTATTTTTTATCCTGTCTAAATTTCTCTGTCTATAAATTTCAGGAGGCGCAATTTTTATTAGCTCTTTTGGGTGAATTGAAGAAATGCAAAAATCGCATTCCAGCTGTTGCCCATTATCTAAAGTTAAAACCTTTAAATC
Source organism: Elusimicrobiota bacterium (assembly GCA_031282945.1). Classification (GTDB taxonomy): domain Bacteria; phylum Elusimicrobiota; class Endomicrobiia; order Endomicrobiales; family Endomicrobiaceae; genus JAITCX01. The sequence goes on along the minus strand of JAITCX010000185.1, from coordinate 2,511 downwards.
TTGTTTAAGCGAAATTCTATTAACTTTACTGGATAAAAAAATGTCCACCCCATTTCTATCTAAAACTTTTTTACAAGCATTGACAAAAGAACGCGCCCCGCCTACAAATTTCCAAGCGCTTTCATACATTATCGCCCCGCAACAGCAATGCAAAAAAAATGAACTTTTGCTTGGGGGCGTCCCGTATAAACTTGTAGAAAAAGAAAGAGCGGATTTTATTTCATCAGTTTTAAAACATTCGTCCAACACTTCTTTTAGCGTTTTTTTATCGGCGTTAAAATAAAAAAATTCCTCATTTTTATAATGGCGTTTATGAATATTTAAAAAGGGCGTTGCATCTATAGTTTGTTTTACCAAATCAAAATATTTTTTTATTCCCTCTTTTTCATGCGGGAAAAATTCATTCAATTGCTCTATCCAATTTTGTACGCCTAAAGGCATTCTAAAGCTGCGCTTTGAATCAACTAAATAAGCTACATCATAATCCTCTTTTTGACATTGCCGCACCGGCGCGTCAATGCCCAGCTCATCAAATAAAAAACCGCCCGCTTCGTCTTTACCTAAAATTCCTGAATAATGAAACCCCGTCTCAAAATGCACGCCCAACCTATCAAAACCTGAAAGCAGAGGAGCTAGATGATCGGATTGTTCTAAGAGCGCAACTTTTTTACCTCTTTTGCTAAACAAAATCGCCGATGTCAACCCGCTCGCTCCACTGCCTATCACAACAGCATCGTACTTTTTCATTACTAGCCTAACCCCCCGTCAACTCTAAAAACTTTGCCTGTGATATATGCAGCTTTGGGCGATGCCAAAAATGCGACCATTTCAGCTACGTCCTCCAGCTTCCCCACCCGCCCAAGCGGAATAGTTTTTATTATTTGATCCATCGGCAGTCCCTCCAACATTTGCGTGCCGATAAATCCCGGCGAGACGGCATTGACTAAAATATTTCTCTTTGCAACTTCCACAGCTAAAGATTTAGTGGCGCCGATAAGTCCCGCTTTAGCCGCCGCATAATTGCCTTGGCCCGGCACTCCAATATGCGCGCTAAGCGATGTAATATTTATTATTCTACCTTCTCGGCGTCTTACCATAAAAGGCAAAACTGTTTTTGTAATGTTAAAATATCCGTCTAATGTGACGGAGATAACGTCTTTCCAATCGCTTTCTTTCATCCAAAATAAAAGCGAATCTTTTCTAAAACCCGCATTATTTACTATGGCAAAAGGCGTCAGCGATTGTAAAAGAGGCGAGAGCGCTTCGTCTGTCTGTTTAAAATTTGCAACGTCAAATTTCAATAATGTGCATTTTGCGCCGTAAGCTTCTACTGCGCTTTTAACTTCGTTTGCGCCTTCATCGTCATTTCTATAGTTTAGCCAAATATCAAAACCGTCTCTTGCTAAAGTTTTGGCAATGCAAGCGCCAATTCCTTTGCTGGCGCCCGTTACGAGGGCTATTTTTTCATTTGACATTTTCCCACCTCAATTTTTGCGCTGGCTTTTGTAAAACAGAGCGCTAGAAATTATTTCTCTTTTGAAAAAGAGAAACAGAAAACTAAAGGCAAAGCATTTTTCTCTTTTTAAAAAAAGAGAAACAGAAAAACTAACGGCTCTTTAAACTTAATTCTTTCTTTGGAAAAGAGAGACAGAAATTTCTTTTACAAAAAACAAAAACTTCCAACGACACCTGCAACTTAATTCTTTTTTCTATAAAAGAAAAACAGAAAAATATCGCTATTTAATTTATTTCTTTATTTTTGTTTTGCGCTACCTTTTGATTTTGCGGCGCCGCGCTTGCGAAAATTTTTTTTCGCCCCCGCGCAAAATCTACTCTTCCACGTGACAGACAGCATTCCATACTGTCACGCCACCTGGGTGAGAGGCTTTGCGAGCTAAAGCTTGCAAAGCCTCTCTTGGCGAAAAAAATTTCTCGCATAGCAGCGCTCACGCTCCGCTACGCCGCAAAACCAAAAGAGCGCGGGCGAGGGTACGACACGGCAAAAACAACAGCAACGACAAAGACAAAAACGGCATAAAAAATTTCTCGCGTAGCAACTCTTTGAACAAGCGCTTGCCTTTTAAAAACTTTTCCCTTAATTAAAATTAATAAAAATTAAATCTTTTAAAAAGGATTTTTAAAGATCTCCCCTTAAGAAAAAACAATCCTTTTAAAATAAAAAAGGAATCTTTAGAGATCTCCCTAAAGTTCCTCAAACCTGCATCTTACTTCCACTCCCATATCTATAAATACAATCCCCAACAAAAGAATCTTTTCCGCTTCCAGTTCATATTTCTCATAATACTTCTTATCCCTTATTTGTTTTATCGCTTCCTCCAGTTTTTTATCCGCTTGCGATATGGCTTTTGCATATTTTAATTCGCATACCACCGCTGTATTCTTATAAAAAATTATAATGTCGGGATTCCCAACTTTCCCCTTATCTCCCGCTAGTATTCTTATCCCATTTCCTACAAATAAACTTATGCAGTTTGCATGATAAAAATGTTC
>JAITCX010000123.1 GCA_031282945.1 Elusimicrobiota bacterium | reverse complement strand
GGAATAGTAGAGGTTGAAACCCAAACCAGAAAAAGCTTTTGTGCTAAATTCTGCGCTTTGAGAATCTACAATAAAGGTTGAACCGATGAGTTTAAAGCCGCCGCTTATAGTGAGTTTTAATCCTTGAGGGGATTGCGGGAAATCTTGAGTGAAAAAAACGTCTTGGCTCGAGGTAAACTCTTGAGTTTCCCCGGCATTATATTTACTTAATAAATCATCAAAGGGCGTTGGATCGGCGGCATAAATTTTAGGCGCAAAGAAAAACGCGGCAAATATTATAAACGCTAGAGAAAGAACAAATTCTAGGCATCTCATTTGAGTTTATTTTTTTCCTCCTTTTCCTTTGCTTTAATTTCCTGCCACATTTTTGCTATATCCTTTGCGTTTTTAACTTTATAGTTTCCAAAAATATGAGGGTGGCGGCGGATCAACTTTTGATTTAAAGTTTTTATTACTTTATAGATATCAAAATCGCCGCGTTCATGCGCAATTTGGCTATAAAAAACTATTTGCATTAAAACATCTCCTAGCTCCTCTTGCAAGTTTTCTATATCGCCTTTTTTTACCGCTAAGTTTACCTCTTGCGCTTCGCTTAAAAGATATTTTGTAAGGCTTTTATAAGTTTGCTTTTTGTCCCACATACATCCATTTTTAGAACGCAAACGTTTCATTATTGAAACTAGTTTTTCAAATTCCGTTAAAAATTTTTTCATAAGCCATTATTATCGTCCGCCGCACATTAACGGCTTTCAAGAATTATTTATTCCTTAAAATATTATTATAACCTGCTATTTGAGCTTTCAAAAAACCGATACTGCACAGCTTCCGCAATATGCACAGCTTTTATAATTTCGCTATTGTCTAAATCCGCAATGGTGCGTGACACTTTCAAAATTCTGTCATAAGCGCGGGCAGAAAGTTTTAATTTTTCTATCGCCCTGCTCAAAGCCTGTTTTGCCTTATCGTCTGTTTGGCAATATTGTTTTATTTGCTTTGAATGCATTTTCGCATTGGAATGAATATTCAAATTTACAAAACGCTCAGCCTGAATTTTGCGCGCTTTTATAACGCGCTCTCTTATCGCCTGCGAAGATTCCGCAGGTTTTGCAGAACTTGTAAGTTCCGCAATCTTTAAAGCGTTGACATTTACATGCAAGTCTATTCTGTCTAATAAAGGTCCAGAAATTTTATTTTGATACCTTTGAATTTGAACCTGACTGCAAACGCATTGTTTTAAAGGATCGCCAAAATGCCCGCAAGGACATGGATTCATCGCCGCCACTAACATAAAAGCCGCAGGAAAAGTTAAAACGCTTTTCGCCCTTGAAATTGTGATGCTTGCGTCTTCAAGAGGCTGGCGCAAAATTTCCAAAGAGTCTCGTCTAAATTCTGCAAACTCGTCTAAAAACAAAATGCCGTTGTGCGCAAGACTTACCTCGCCGGGCTTTGGAATTTGACCGCCGCCCGCCAGCGCTACGCAAGAGGTTGTGTGATGAGGACTCCTAAAAGGCCTATCGGTTATCAAACCGCCTGAAAAAGATTTCCCAGCCACAGACCAAATTTTTGTTGTTTCAATTGACTCTTCAAAATTCATCGGCGGCAAAATCGCCGGCATCCTCAAAGCTATCATTGTTTTGCCCGCTCCCGGCGGACCCGACATGATCATATTGTGAAAACCCGCCGCTGAAATCTCGGCGGCTCGTCTTGCCCCAAATTGGCCTTTGACATCTTCAAAATCCAAATCATTTAAAGGATTTGATTTTTGCTCGTCTGGTTTATAGACAAAAGGCTGGCAAATATCTTGACCGTTTATAAAATCTACAACCTGCGTTAAATTTTTAAACGGATAAACTTTTACTTCTTTAATGACAGAAGCTTCCTGCCTATTTGCAAAAGGCACAATGAGTTCTTTACCTGTATTTCGCAAACTCAAAGAAATCGGCAAAGCTCCTCTAATGCGTCTGAGCTGGCCGTTTAAAGCTAGCTCCCCTATCGCACAAAAATTTGACAAATTTTCTTTTTTTATTGCGCCGTTGCAAGCTAAAATTGCAAGCGCAATTGGTAAATCAAAAGCCCCGCCCTCTTTTTTTGTGTCGGCAGGCGCTAAATTTACAGTTATTTTTTGGGTAGGAAAAATATATCCTGAATTTTTTAAAGCTGCAAAAACTCTATCGCGGGATTCTTTTACTGCAGTATCCGCAAGCCCCACAATTGAAAAAGCGGGCAAACCCGGTGAAATATACGCCTCTACTTCTATGATATTTGCCTGCACGCCTTCTATTGCCGCGCAGTAAATCAGCGATACCATGAGACCCCCCATAATCAAAGATTTTGCAAAAAGGCTCTACCGGCGCATATCCTGTTTATTATACTAAAACATAAAGTTAACAACAACTGTGAATTTTATTGTGCATATTACATTACAAAAAGCTTGCCGCTAAAATCTAAAATCAAAAAAAGCCATCCAGCAAAACACTGGATGGCTTTTATAAAACGTGAGATTCAAACAAAAAATAATACGGGGACGGCGGGATTTGAACCCGTGATCTCTGCCGTGACAGGGCAGTGTGCTGAACCAGACTACACCACGTCCCCAAAAAACATATCTTTGCATTATACCATTAGAGATAAACTTTGTCAAATGGGAGATAAACTTTCATTTAGTTTTTGATAAAATTCCAATCCATTTTTAAAAAGAAATAAAATTCAAAGATATTTTTTCCTTTAAGACCGACATCATAAAATATTAAACAAATAAATAATAAGTATCATCCCGCAAAAAACATATCTGCCCATAAAAATTAAAAACTTACCGGCAGGTTTTTGGCGGCCAAGCGCAAGCTCATTAGAAAAGTATTTTGTAGGCAAAACCCAAAAAATGAAAATGCCCGCTCCCAAAGAAAATAGAGGCGTAAAATAAAGTTCTATTATGTCCATAAACGGACCTATCTCGCCATTTATATAAAGATCTCCAATAAAAACTACCGCCACGGTGATAAGCACCGCTATAATTCTTGAAAACTTAGTTTGTAAAATTTCCACGCTCACTTCCAGCATGCTTATTAGAGAAGTGGCGCCTGCAAAAAATATCGCTACAAAAAATATTATCATGAAAAACTGCCCAAATGGAATCATCTTAAACACATCAGTCATTGTAATAAACAAAAGCGGCGGACCTGAATTTAAATCTTTGCCGAAAGCAAAAACAGCGGGAATAATTACAATGCTGGCAAGCAAAGATGCGGCCGTGTCCAATATTGCAATATTTTTTGCCGAATTCAAAATGTTCTCGCTTTTTTTAATATAAGATCCATATACAATCATTGTAGACCCAAAAACTGAGAGCGAATAAAAAGCTTGCGAAAGCGCCAACACCCATGTCCGCGATTCTTTTAAAATGTCTAGGCGTATGTCCAGCAAATATTTATAACCTTCAAGCGCATTTGGCAAAAAAGCCGAACGCACCGCCAAAGCCGCAAATAAAAGCGCAAAAAGCGGCATCATAATTTTATTTGCGCGCTCAATGCCTTTTTCCACGCCGCCGAACATCGTTAAAACCATAATGGCAAGCGTAAGAAGTATCCAAAACATTATATTTGGACCGGTAACTTGATTGAAATATTGCATGCTGTCTGCCACTCTAAAAGCTTGGCCTGTGACGGCGCCCCATCCAAAACGCGCCACCCATGCTATGACGATTGTATAGCCTACCGCCACCACCATTATGCCGATAACCACAAACCATCCAAACAATTTGCCGATGATGGGCTTGCCGCCGCGGTAGTCTACCGCCTTTGCATAAGCGCCTATGGGACCGCTTCCCATGAGCCTGCCGAATGTCATCTCGCCCACTAAAGCAGTCGCTCCTAAAAGCGCAACGCAAATGAGATACGGGATTAAAAACGCTCCGCCCATTTCGCCAATTCTGTATGGGAAAAGCCAAATATTTCCCATCCCAATCGTTGACCCAATGCACACTAAAATTAGCGCCCATTTGGATGAGAATGTGTCTCTAACTGTCATAATTCCCCCTTTTTCTCTTTTGTAAAAAAGAGTTTGAAATTATTTCTCTTTTTGAAAAAAGAGAAACAGAAAAACTAACTTAACTCTTTTGTAAAAAAGAGCAATGAAATTATTTCTTTTGAAAAAGAAACAAAACTTAATGACACTTCCAGATTAATTCTCTCTTTGAAAAAGAGAGACAGAAATTTCTTTTAGCAAAAGTAACAAAAAACGACACCTGCAACTTGCTTCTCTTTTCTATAAAAGAGAAACAGAAAAGTAACGCTATTTAAACTTATTCCTTTATTTTTGTTTTGCGCTCCCTTTTGGTAGGGTGTCTTTGGCAACCTCAGCGCCCGTCCTTGCCGCATCTTTTGCGATATTTATGTGTCAAGAAAATTTGCACGTCCGTTTAGGACGCGCTTCATTTTCTTTCCTTTAAATCTCGCAAAATCTACGGCAATTACAGGCATTGGGGTTGCCAAAAACACCCTATGCGCCCCGCTCCATGCGAAAATTTTTTTCGCCCCCGCGCCGACTCTACTTTTGACGTGACAGATAGCAGTCTGTACTGTCACCCCCGCGTGGGTGAGGGCAAGCGAAACTTCCAGTTTCCATTGCCCTCTTGGCGAAAAAAATTTCTCGTAAAGACCAAGCGCTTTGCCGCTTACGCTAGGCTAAAAAATAAAAAGAGCGCGGAGAAAGGTACGACACGACAAAGACAAGGTAATGGCATCTCGTAAAAATTTTCATAGTTTTGACATATAATTGCTTGAAAATAAAAATGAGCGCTTTTCCCAAACACGCAAAATAAATGGATGAAAAATTTTCTAATAATAGAGGACTAAAACTGAAAATTTAAAATTCTTGTGTAAATAAAGCATTGCTTGTTGTAACTGCGCTTACTATATTTTCAACGTCCTTTGCATATTGAAAAAGGTAATAGTTATACAAATGAAAAAAGTAAGCGAAGCGTTTTAACAATAAAACAAATAAAAAAACTTGAAAGTTTATTGTCAAAATTATCTGACAAAAAGAATATTTATGATGGTTAAAATCAATGCGGTGTAGACAATGGAGAGATCACTCTTTTAAGATATTATGATAATGGATTGAAAAATGAATTTGGCGGATATGCTCTTACTGTTTCTCTCGAAGAATTGCCAGATAAAAAAATATCTAAAGGCGGACTACTTCCACAGAGAAACTTAAATAGAGCGATAATAAAATATGTAGGGAAGATGCGTAGGATATTTCAATGACACGGCATCGAAGTGGCAACGATGAGTTTACGCAAAAACTTATACATTTTAAAAAATTAAAGAAAGTATATTCTGACAATTACATAGATAGTAGTGAAAAAGTTTTTTAGAGAACATTAAAAGAGATCTATTTAAGGACTTAAAATGGAGGAATTATTCAAAATGAAAATAATTAGAATTTTAAGTTTCATATGTCCAAACATTTCAAGCATTTAAAAAATCTTTGCATTTTAAATTTTCTAAGTTTTATTCAAATAGTTTTTGCGCAAGACCTCCCTTTTATCTCCCCAAAAATTGTAAAATTCTTTTCTTTATAATATAATAGATAAGTCTTTGCGCCCATAGCTCAACTGGATAGAGCGTCTGACTACGAATCAGAAGGCTAGAGGTTCAAATCCTCTTGGGCGCGTTTGTAATTCTTCATCTCCATAAAAAATAAAGCCCCTGTGAAAACAGGGGCTTTGTTTTTTACACTCATAAATCCAATATCTACATTGGCTTAATATAAAATCTATCGGTTATTTCAACTTTAGAGAGAAAATTTTCGTCATGGGAAATTATAATAAAGCCTTGAGGGTAATCTTTTAAAACGCTTATTAAATGTTGGGCGGTAAGCATATCTATATTATTTGTAATCTCGTCCAATAATAAAAGTTTAGGACTTTTAGCGCAAATTTTCGCCAAAGCCAAAAGCGCTCTTTGGCCTCCCGACAAAACCTCAACTTTTTTGTTTATATCGGCATTTGTTCTAAACAAAAAATCATTTAAAAAATCTCTAATATCCGCGCTGTTTTCAAAAACATCTAAATCCAAAATCGTTTCAAAAACAGTTTTATTTTGGTCTAAAATTCCATAATGTTGATCTAAATATCCAATATCGCAAGGATCAGGCGCATTCCAATCTCCGGTTTTTTTGATATCAGGATGCTCTATTATCGCCTTAAATAGAGTGGTTTTACCGCTTGCATTATCTCCAATAATGGCAAGCTTTTGCGTAGGCGTAAAAGTTAAATTTATATTGTTTAAAATTTGTTTGCTTCCATAAAATACATTGCCTTCTCTTATGGAAAGTATAGTTTGGGAAGGGTTGATTTTTGCCGCGGGTAAAATGAATTTTGGTTTTATAATTTCAGGCGGTCTTAAATTTTCTAGTTTTTGGCTCAAATTTTGCATTTTATCGCTTACTTCTTGCAGTTTTTTGCCGGAAGTCAGCGAAGCTGTATTTTTCTTGGCATCCGCTACAGCCTTTATCCAGCGGCCTTTTTGCGCAAGATTTTTGCCATGCATTTTGGACGTTTTAGCTCTGGCTTGGGCTGTCATGAGAGATTTATGGGCTGAGACTTTTTGTTTTTTAGTGGAACTTACTTCCTCTTGCAAACTTTCTCTTTCTTGAGAAATCTTTGTCTGCCAATCATTAAATTCGCCTGTAAAAGTTTTTATTTGATTGTTTTCTATATGCCAAAATTCGTTTGCGCAATTTTGCAAAAGAGCGCTGTCATGAGAGACAAATATTACAGCTCCTTTAAAATTGTTTATCATTTGCATAAGCGAATGTCTGTTTTTTGCATCTAGGCAGTTGGTGGGTTCGTCTAGGAGTAGTAAGGAAGGATTGTTGGAAAGCGCAAAACTTAAAGCTTTATTAAATTTCTGCGCCCCGCTTAAGTTGGGATAATCTGAAATTAACTGAGGAACATACCCGTATTCTAAACCTTCTATATTTTTTATCCGCCCCTCAAAATTATCCGTTTGACCTGCAATAATTTTTAAAAGCAGAGTTTTACCGCAGCCATTGGAGCCAATGATTGCAATGCGGGAATTTGCAAATATTTGAGCATTGAAATTTGCAAATAAAATTTTATTTGCAATAACAAGAGAAATGTCTTGTAGGAAAATCGGTTTCATGAATAATTAATATATATAAGGTATAAATCTCAAACAATAAAAGAATTTGCAAATGGGTTGGGCGCCGCGCTTAAGCGCCCTCGTTTATCGGGCTTCTATTATAATATTTTTTCCCAATCCTGCATTTGCGCGTTGGATTTGCAAAATCCCTTCGGGACTTGTCAAATATTTTACAGAATCATCTACATAAGCAGTTTTATTTTTTTCTATCTCGTCTAGCCTTTTTTCCAAATCTTTAATCCGCGCCATTTGCATATTCAATATTTGTTTCTTTTGCGCCAGTTCTTTTGTGATTTGTTCATAGACTAAACTTCTTATTTCTTGAGTAAGAGCGAGTTTGTCTTTTTCGTTTTGAGTTTGAGAATATTTTTCAATTAAATCATTTAATTTTCTTTGAAACTGAATTTGTTCTTGTCTTATTTGCGCCAGCATTTCTCTATCTCTTTTTGCATCTTGGCTGGAGGGTCCTATCGCCGCCTGCCTTATCACAAAAACTTGATGGTTCTCCCATTGCACTGGACCTGCGGCATTATAAGACACTTGCGCAGAACTCTTTTGCTCT
>JAITCX010000234.1 GCA_031282945.1 Elusimicrobiota bacterium | reverse complement strand
TTTCTTATAGTGGGATATATGGAATTATATTATAAATCAGGACATGGATTATAAAAAATTATATGGGGCTTAGAGAAAAAAGCGGATATTTTGGGAGCGGAAATTTAATGCAAGCGTCTGATTATTCCAAAGAATATTCGTATAGCGAAACAAAAAAAAGGAAGGTGGAGTTCCCATTAGATATATGACCTTCTCCTAATTCTTATTTTAAAAAATTAAAGAAAATGTATCCTGACAATCATACAAACATTAGCGAAAAAGTTTTTTAGAGAATAGTAAAAGAGATCGATTTAAGGACTTAAAATGGAGGAATTATTAAAGATGAGAATAATTAAAATTTTAAGTTTTATTATTTTAATATTTTTTATCTTTACTGGGTATGGCGGAGCGGAAATAAAAATTGGTGATATAAAAAAGTCTTTTCAAACAGATTATTTTAAATCAATAAAAATGGAATATGGTAATAATTATTTAAATGTTTTTTGGAACTTATACAAATTAAGCGAAAAGTTTGATTATAATTATACAGATTCTACGATTGTAAGAGTAGTAGGCGGTAATATAATAAAAATAAAAATGGCAGTTGATGAGGCCGTTTTTGAATCCAATTATAATTATGATAAATGTTTAAGTAAAATGGCAAAACGATTTTATTTGCAAGACGAACAATTGAAAAAAGGTAGATATATTGTTTTTGAGCGGTTTGTGATTCGGTATAAAGATGCCTATGATGCTGACCAATCTTTAATACATAGACAAGGGTTTTATTTGCGATTAGATAAAGTCAAGAAAAAATATGTTGTTGTGGATCAGTTCTCACTAAATTACTACCGCAGATATAATTATTCAATTAATAATTATTTTTCAGTTATTGATTTGGATAAGGGGATTCAAGATAGGGGAAGTGATGGAGTTATTATAAAAAGATTGCGGAAAAAATTAACATTGGAAGAATTAGAGGAATTAAATAAATTATTTTTAGTAAATGCAATGATTAAAATGTTTGAAGGAGAACCATTATAAAAAATTCGTTTTCGTATTATATCCGGCAACTAAGAAAATATAAATTGCCGATTTTAAGTTTTATTATTACTTTGGGCATAGTATTTTTTGTATATTTTAAAAAAGTAGATAAAATTTATTATCCTGCCGATATTTATGCTGAAATTCTAGCGGAAGTAGATTTTGATATTTCAACATTTGATAAAGTTGAAATGAAATTATCACATAACTCTCAGCGGTTCTATGCTGTATATATTTTTTTTCAACCACCGCATTCATTCACTCGAAAACAATATCAACAAAAAGGGAATTATATCTTAAGGCTTAAAGTCAAAAGGGGTAATAAGATTTTGCGTGATTTATATATTGCTCCTATTTATGATGGGATTTATGGCAATAATATGCAAGATATTTATAAGGGTTTATCTGAGGATAACAATATCAGTATAGAAGTAGAAGTTATTAAACCCAATAGAGAATTAGCAGAACTTTTTGGCAGACAAAAATTGGTGGTAGGACGCGTATGAGGATAATGGGTAGGAATTGTAAATGATTATATCGGCGAACTTATTGCAAAATATTTTTCTTGCTACAATAATATTTTTTTTGGTTTTAATACCAATTTTCTTTTTTATACTATTTATTAAGGGCAAAATTAAATCTTTAAAAATAGCGGCTATATGTCTATTTGGCATGGGGGGATTTTTAATAATTATTATGGTAAACATGCCGTATTTAACAAATATTTTAATTATATTTTCATTTTTAAAATCGGCTATTTTAATTTTAATATCACTTTTCTTTTTTATATTATTTATTAAATCTTTAAAAAATCGTGCTATATATTTGTTTAGCATGGCGGGACTTTTTATAATAATGATGATAATCGTGCCTAATTTAATGGCGATACTGATTTTATTTTTATTTCTACATGTGACTATTATTTTTCCTACACCATTTGTGTTTTTATATTTTTTTAAACAATATAAGCGCGCAAGACTTCCTATGGCGATTGGCCTCATAATAATTATTATTTTAGTTCTTTCTTTTAGGACAAGGTTTGTCACGATGAATTATATTTTTATGCCTGCCGACTTTAATGATTTTAAAGAAATGGATTTTAATATTTCAAAAGTTGGCAAATATAAAATGAACTTTATAAATAAATATCCAGGACTTTATCACATAGATATAATATTCACCTCATTAAATACGGATTATAAACGATTGACTACAAATTTTCTTTTAAAATTGAGTTTTAAGGATGGCGAAAAAGTTTTGCAGGAAAGTTATGCTGCACCCACTGAGACGAGTTGGGGTACGGAAATACACCTTTTAAGATATCAGGTTCCTAGAGATTTGCCTAGGAATAAGGATATTAGTGTAGAGATAGAAGTGGTAATTCCAAATGCTCAATTGTCAAAAGATATGGAGAAAGTGAGAATAACAAATTGGGGTTTTTAGAGAAACATTAAATTAAGGCATCAAAATTATAAAATGAATTTCCCACCCCCTAAATGTCCAAATTTTTATCGCATTTAAAATATCTTTGCCTCTTAATTTTTCTAAGTTTTGTTCAAATAGTTTTTTCATAAGATGTCCTCGTCCAAGATCAATTTCAAATTCCCGCCCAAAAAAATCAACAATTCGCGCTGTATTTTTCAATTATATTTTTAGAAGTTTCTAATTTTTTTTAATTAAGGCGGTTGCGTTTTCAGGCGGCGCTTTTGCTTATAATTTTTCTTGATTTTCAGTTTTACTAGTTCTTGGCGCCGCCGCGCCAGCAGGTTGAATTCATGCGGGGTTTTTCAACTTTTAAATAAATTAATAAATTGATACACTATTAAGCATTCAAAAAATACTTACTGCAAAGTTTAACAAACTAGCATTAGCTGGCTAAAGTTTGTTTTTGGCGTATTATTTTACGGAGGTCAAAATGTCAATTGTTAAAGAAGGCTATCCATTTATTGCTATTGGTTTAATTTTGGGAATTGTTTTATTGATTTTGCCGCTAGGTTATTTTTCTCTAATATTTGGAACATTGCTAATTTTGTTTGGAGCGTTTTGTATATATTTTTTTAGAGATCCAAAAGTAAGCATTACGCAGGGGAAAAATTTAGTTCTATCGCCTTGCAATGGGAAAGTTTTGGCAGTTGAGGAAAACGAAGAGTTTAAAATTGTCAGAGTGTTTCTGTCGGTATTTGATGTGCATTTGCAAAGGTCTCCTGTTGCGGGTCAAGTGATAAGCGTTAAACATCTAAATGGTAAATTTTTGAAAGCTATGGATCCAAAAGCCCATGTTGAAAATGAACAAAATATCATTACCATAAAAAACGATAAGGCAACTTTTATTGTAAAGCAAATCGCTGGAATTTTAGCAAGGCGCTGCGTGGCTTGGGTTGAGGCGGGAGATGAGCTGAAAGCAGGCGATAAAATTGGAGTGATAAAATTTAGTTCTCAAGTTGACATACTCTTTCCTAAAAATATTGAAGTGAAAATTAAAAAGGGCGAGAGGGTTGTATCGGGCATAAGCATTATTGGAGAAATAAAATAAATGAATAAAACTCTTAAAAGAGGAATATACGTTATTCCAACGCTTTTTACATGCGCCAATATGGCGTTTGGTTTTTTGTCTATGTTGGCAAGCATTAGAGCGGATTTTTCGCAAGCCGCTTGGTTTTTAGTTTTGGCTATAGTTTGCGATGTATTGGACGGCAGAATTGCAAGGCTTACAAAAACGACCAGCGAATTCGGCGTGCAGATAGATTCTTTAAGCGATTTAGTTTCTTTTGGAATTGCCCCCGCTGTGATGATTTATTTATTTGCTTTGACGGATAAGGGAAAGTTGGGGATGGCCGTTGCGGTATTATTTGTTTTATGCGCGGCTTTGAGATTGGCAAAGTTTAATGTTATCGCTCAGGACGGGCAAGTGCATGCGCATTTCTCGGGTTTGCCTACGCCGGCTTCAGCGGGCGTTTTAATTTCTTTTGTTTTAAGTTATAAGATTTTTTACATCAACAGCCATCAGGGCATTACAACTTTTAAAACAATTCCAATTTTAGTAAAGGCGATGCCTTGGATTTTTGAAATAATGCCGTTTATTGTTGTCGCTTTAGGATTGCTTATGGTTTCAACTTTGCCGTATTTTTCTTTTAAAAAAGTTAGCTTGGCAAAACCTAAAACTTTGAGATTTATTATTTTGTTAATTTTTATAATTTTTCTAATTGCGGTTTTTCCGCAAAACATGTTTTTCATAATATTTTTTGGATATGCAATTTCTGGACTGCTTGCATACTTTTTTAGAGTTACAAAAATTTCTCTCAATAAAGTGAGAGAAAAAAGGGGCGAAGATGAAAGATAAGATTTTATTTTTTGATACAACTTTACGCGACGGAGAACAATCCCCCGGAGCCAGCATGAACTTAAAAGAAAAATTACTTGTTGCATCGCAGCTTGAAGTTTTGGGTGTGGATGTGATAGAAGCGGGATTTCCAATTTCAAGTCCGGGCGATTTTGAAGCTGTCCATGAAATTGCAAAAAAGTTAAAGAAAACTACAGTTGCCGGGCTTGCTAGAGCTGATAAAAAAGATATAGACGCTGTTTGGGGGGCGGTTAAATGCGCCAAAAAACCGAGGATACATATTTTCCTTTCCACCTCTGATTTGCATATAGAAAAAAAGTTAAACAAAACGCGGTCTCAAGTTTTGGAGATGGCGGTTAAAGCTGTAAAATATGCAAAAACTTTGTGCAAGGATATTGAATTTAGCGCCGAGGATGCGGGTCGTTCGGACATGGATTATTTATGTAAAGTTGTTGAAGCGGCAATTGACGCGGGAGCTACCACTATAAATATTCCCGATACCGTCGGCTACACGATGCCTTTAGAATTTGGTCAAAAAATTGCGCAGGTGATGAAAACTGTTCCAAATATTTCTAAGGCTGTAATTAGCGTGCATTGCCACAATGATCTTGGGCTTGCCGTTGCGAATTCTTTGGCGGCAATTGAAAACGGCGCAAGGCAGATTGAATGCACAGTAAACGGCATTGGCGAGAGAGCGGGAAATGCCGCCCTTGAGGAAATAGCTATGGCCATAAATATTAGGCCGCATTATTATAATGTATCCCACAATATAAATACAAAAGAAATTTATAAAACTAGCAAATTGGTGTCGGGCTTAACGGGCATAAATGTGCAAGTCAATAAAGCGATTGTGGGGGCAAACGCTTTTGCGCATGAGTCGGGCGTGCATCAAGACGGCGTACTCAAAGATAGAAGCACTTATGAAATTATGCGGCCGCAGGATGTGGGCGTGCCGGAGAGTTCTTTGGTGCTTGGCAAGCATTCGGGCAGGCATGCATTTTTTAATAGGATAAAATCGCTGGGCTATAAACTGCCTGAAAAAAATATGCAGGAATTGTTTGAACGCTTTAAGGTTTTAGCTGATAAAAAGAAAGTAATTTTTGACGATGATATTATGGCATTGATTGAAGAAAATGTTGAGAGCCAAAAAGAAATTTATCATTTGGATTATCAAAGCGCTTCCTCAGGAACCGCCACTATTCCAACCGCCACAGTGAGAGTGTCCAGCGCAAAAGACGGCAAGACTCAAATTTTGCAAGAGGCCGCTTGCGGCACGGGACCCGTTGATGCAACTTTTAGGGCGATAGATAAAATTACAAAAATGGATATAAAGCTGACGAGTTTTAATTTGAAGGCTGTTTCTTCGGGCGTGGATGCGCTTGGCGAGGTGACGCTTAAAGCGGAATATGCGGGCAGCATTTTTATGGGAAGGGGAACGTCTACAGATATAGTTGAAGCAAGCGTTAAGGCTTACATGCAAGCTATAAATAAAGCCATAAGTTTTGAGCAAAAAACGTTAGAAAATAAAAGATCTGCAAAGCAGTAATTTTATTATTTTAAACTTTAACAAGGAGGCAGTTTATGGCACGTATTATTGGAGGCCCGGCTCGGTATATTCAAGGAAAAAACGAGCTGCAAAATTTGGGAAAATATGCTAGCAAGTTTGGAAAAAATGCATATTTATTGATCAGCAAAAACGGTAAAGAGCGTTTTGGAAAAATCATTGATGAGAGCATGAAAAGCGTTGGGGCGAAAGTCGTTTACGAAATTTTTAACGGCGAATGTTCCAATGCGGAAATTGAACGCGTTAAGGCGGCATTTGAAAAAAATGCAAGCGATTATATTGTCGCTGTCGGCGGCGGGAAAATTTTGGACACGGCAAAAGCTGTTGGGGATTATTTGTCCAAGCCTGTTGTGATTGTTCCAACGATTGCCTCAACGGATGCGCCTTGCAGCGCTCTATCGGTTATTTACAGCGATGACGGCGTTTTTGAAAAGTATTTGTTTACAAAAGAAAGTCCAAATATTGTTTTAATGGATTCTGCAATTATCAGCAAAGCTCCAGCGAGGCTTTTGGTTTCTGGGATGGGGGATGCTTTAGCTACGTATTTTGAAGCTCTCTCGGCGTATAATTCGCCTGCGACGGCGTCAAATTGTTTTGGCGGAAAAATTACAAAGAGCGCTCTTGCTTTGGCAAAGCTTTGTTATGAAACTTTGCTTGAGAGCGGTCATTCTGCAAAGCTTGCTGTGGAGCGCGGGGTATGCACGCAGGCTGTTGAGGATATTATAGAGGCGAATACTTATTTATCGGGCATTGGTTTTGAGAGCGGCGGTCTTGCGGCGGCTCATTCGGTGCATAATGGTTTGACAGCGATTGCCGAGACGCATAAATTTTATCATGGCGAAAAAGTTGCTTTTGGCACGATTACGCAATTGGTTTTAGAAAATGCCGAATCAGATTTAATTGATGAGGTAATTTACTTTTGCAAATTAGTTGGTTTGCCGACAACTTTTGCTGATTTGGGAGTAAAAGAAATTGATCCGAAACAATTGTGCGAGGTTGCAAAAATAGCCTGCAGTCCGGGCGAGCCGATCAATTCGCTTTATTATCCTGTAACGCCCGAGGATGTTTATGCGGCATTGCTAGCGGCTGACGCGCTTGGAAAGAATTTTGAATGTTGCTAAGGTAGGCGTTAATTTTTAGTAGATCTAATATTTAAAGCGGCCGCGGCATTGATTAAATCAACGCCGCGGTTTTCTAAATTTATATAGCTTTGGGACGAGAGTTGTTAAGAGATGAGGGTGGGGCAATAAAATTTTGCTGTTCTTTAAAAAAAGAATTGCTTTTTGTTTTTGTCGTTGTTATGTCTTGTCTTTGTTGTTGCTGTGTCTTGTTTTTGTTGTTGTGTCCTGTCTTTGTCGTTGTTGTGTCGTACTTTTTCCCGCGCTCTTTTGGTTTTGCGGCGTAGCGAAGCGTAAGCGCTGCTATGCGAGAAATTTTTTCGCAACTGATGACATTATTGTTTGTTGTTGTCTTTCTTGTTGTCGTGTCTTACTCTCGCCTGCGCTCTTTTTATTTTTTAGCCTAGCGTAAGCGGCAAAGCGCCTGTCTATGCGAGAAATTTTTTTCGCCAAGAGGGCAAGTGAAACTGGAAGTTTCGCTTGCCCTCACCCAGG
>JAITCX010000200.1 GCA_031282945.1 Elusimicrobiota bacterium | reverse complement strand
ATTTGCCGAGCCTTTAATGCTTGCGCTAGAATTTATCATTGTAATTGATCCTGCAGACACTGCCCCAAAATCTGTTAGGGAATTATTTATAAATATTCCACTGGATTTTAACGCCCCTGCAAAAACCGCTGTGGAATTATTTACATTAATAGAACTCGTCAAAACCTCATCAGTAAAACTCAAATATGAATTAACGCTGTCCAAATTCCCTGCTAGATTTGCCGTTGAAAAAAGTCCCGTTGAATTATTTATGCTAAAAGCATTTGCATTTAATTGCGCTAAAGTTTGCATAAAAGAATCTTGGACAAAAATATCTCCTGCAAAATTTGCCAAGCCTTTAATATTTGCGCTGGAATTTATCATTGTAATTGATCCTGCAGACACTCCCTCAAAATCTGTTAGGGAATTATTTATAAATATTGCGCTAGATTTTAGCGCTCCTGCAAAAACCGCGGTAGAATTGTTGACATTAATAGAACTTGCCAAAACCTCGTCAGTAAAACTCAAATATGAATTAAGGCTGTCCAAATTCCCCGCTAGATTTAGCGTTGAAAAAACTCCCGTTGAATTATTTATGCTAAGAGCATTTGCATTTAATTGCGCTAAAGCTTGCATAAAAGAATCTTGGACAAAAATATCCCCTGCAAAATTTGCCAAGCCTTTAATGTTTGCGCTGGAATTTATGATTGCGGCGGAACTTCCGTTAACTGCGCCTACAAAATTTACAAGAGAATTTGTAAAACTCAAATCTCTTGAATCAAAATTATCATTAAATACGGCGCTAGTATTTACAACATAAAAATCCTTCGCCTCAGTTTTAGCATTGACGCTCAGCGATCCGCCGTGAACTATAAAGCTAATTTCTTTAGCGTATAACGCCCCTTCAAAACTTAAAATTCCCGCGCCGAATTTCTCAACAAAACCCGCTCCTGATATGCTCAAATCTCTAGTAAAAATATTTTGGCCGTTAAAAAGCAACGCCGAATTTTCGTCCAACTCAAAATCACTAGACGTATCGCTTAAAAAAGTAATGCTGGAATTTGTAAATGTAATCGTGGATGCGCTCAGTTTTACTGGCGAGAAATTTGATGAGTATGTGAAAGTTGAATCTATAATTTTTATAAATGCAGAATTTCCAATTTCAAATTTGGCAATATTTTCAAAAGTTAAATTGTTTGACATTTCCACAAAACCAATATTTCCGCCAATGCCCCCCTTTACCAAAACTTCGCTTTCATCCATAACATATAAACCGCCTAGAATTTGCACAATATTATTTTCATGTTCTATGCTTAAAACTGAACTATTTAAAAATACATCGTTTGAGACAGACTCCCCGTTATAAAAAGCTATATCCGTTTTTATGAAAGCCAATGTTGAACCAGTAAGATAAACCGCCCCGCCTTCTTGATCGGCTTTATTGGAGTAAAAAGCGGCTGTTGAATTCATAAAAACAATATTTGATTTATCTGCCCAAATTGCGCCGCCCTGCCCGCCGGCAATCGCGCTATTGCTGGATATTTCAAATGTTCCATTGACAAAATAAATTGAGGAAATCTGCGCATAAATAGCGCCGCCGGAAATTGCGGTATTTGATGAAATAGACATTTTTCCGTCAGTTTCAGCAGTGCCCATAAAGGTCACAGTAGAGCCTTTTGAAAATAGGAAAGCGCCGTTGAGAGTGGATTTAAAATTTACAAAACTGGTATTTTGGAAAGTGATATTTTTCCCTTCATTGGCATTATCATTTGTAAAAATAAAACCTAAATTATTATATGCTCCCGAATCCAAAATATTATTTTTTCCGTTAAGAACTAAATTATTTCCTGAAGGCGCCCCAAAAGCTGAAGGATTGTTTTCCTCCTCGGCGGAGGTATTGTGGGACAATGCAATAGGAGAGGCGGATGACGCATCGTTAAAAAGTTTGACAAAGCTATTCCATAAGGCATCCGCCGCTAAAAGTATGGAGTTATTTTCTACTTTCAAATTATAACCTTCAGTAATATATAAACTGGATATATCTATCGAACTATTGAAAGCGGTTAAAATTGTCAATATTTTTTTGCCCTTTCCTAAATCATTTACTGAAAGAGTAGAATTTGAAATATTGAAATTTCCGCCCACCCCAATCCAATCCGCAAAACCGCCGTCAATATTAGAAAAATTTGCATCAATTGCCCACCTGCTATTTATCAAAGAAAAATCTCCTGTCACATAAAGCGAGCTGGCCGCGATGCCGTCTTGCAAAAATATAAAACTATCGTTAGCGATCAAATTAGCGGCAGTCGAGACGGCAGATTTAAAATTGACCGTGCTGCCCGCCATTTGCAAATTCTGCAATATCGCATTTTTCTCAAAAGTTATATAAGACCTATTAAGCATAGCATTGCCTGCATTTACCTCTGCCAAAAACTCAAGTAAAGAATCCTGCGAGAGAATACCGCCTGTAAAATTAGATTTTCCGCTAAATGCGGCATTTGAGTTCATAAACGAAATTGTTTGCGCTGACACAGAAGCGCCTGCAGTTTGCGTAAAATTTACAAGCGAATTTATTATAAAAATATCGCTGGATTTAAAAGTCCCCGCAAAACTCGCCGTTGAATTGTTTATGCCCACTGAACTTGTCAAAACCCCGCCTGTAAAACCTGCAAAAGAATTCTCTATTAAAAGATCTCCTGAAAGCGTTGCCTCTCCTGAAAAAAT
>JAITCX010000156.1 GCA_031282945.1 Elusimicrobiota bacterium | reverse complement strand
AAAAGAACCCCTCACCTCTCCACCCGCACCTCTATCTTATCCCGCAGCATCACCTTCCTCGGCGAAAAGACAATCTTCTTTTTTGCAATCCCCAGCCTTCTCAACTCCCTAAAAATCGTATTCGCCCTCTCCACCGTCAACCTGTCCGCCTCAATTGATAAAGCGTCCCGCGAATTGTTTAACCTCAATAAAATTACTATCCTCTTAAACTTCGGCTTGGCTACCTTCAATTGCCGCGTAAACCTCGTTAATGCCAATAAATTTTCTCTCGACAACTTCGCCGAATTCTCCTCAAAACTCAACTCAGGAACCGCCGGCCGCTCTACCCTCGGCGGCATCCTATAAACAATATTTATCCCCGCATTATAATTCCTTAAATTCTCATTAAACGCATACCCAAACTGCGCCCCAACCATTACCTGCCTAGACAAAATTAAACTCCCGCCGGCTTGGCCTCCATAAAAAAATAAATTCTCGTCATCGCTTATCACCCTAAAACTTCCCCCGTTTTCTATAAACTCCGCCCTAAACCTCTGCGCCCCATTTAAATTCTGCCCCACAAAAACCATCACCGAAAATTCCACAAGCCCGCTCCTCTGCTTAAATCCAGCCCCGCCTTTTAACGTCTGCTTTTGCTTCATCTGCGGCCCAAAATATAAACTCGTCAAACCATCCCACTCTACCTCATCGCTGTCCTCTTTTTCCTTTATCTCCTCAACATTTACTTGATTAAACTCATACAAAACAAAAGGACCCCCAGACCGCTCAACCCTCTTTGACCTCTCAATTAAAAAATTATACTCAAGTTTTGCAGCCCCGTTAAAAGCGCTATAAAAAATATCGCTTGCAGGATGATAAGTTTCCTCCAACTTAATCTCCCTCACCGCCCAACCCTCTCCCTGCTTCATCCCGCCTAAAAATATTGCATTAAACCCTTTTAATGAAATGTTTGCATAAACCCCAGCCTCCGCTTGAATTATCCCAGCCGTATTGTTTGCTTGACTAAAAACAGCGCTTGAAATCCCTGCAAAAATCCCAGCCCTCATTATCCTATTTGCAAATACATCCATCCCCGCCGCCGCCTCTAAACTCCGCGCCTCAAAAATCCCCAAAGCTTGTTTGTTTTTATCAAACTCTAAATTGGAAAAATTTATATTCAGCCAAGGTTTATATGCAGGCGTTTGCGAAATCTGCATAATTAATTTCTCGTTTTGCGCATACAGCAAACTCGTAAAAATGTCCGTTAAAAATACCCCGCTTAAACTATCATATGCAAAACGTTTCTGCGCATCAGTCATCTTTGAAATTGGATACTTTAAACGCCCGTCCTCATTTACTATCTCCTCAATCTCCTCCTCGTTTTCCGTTTCCGCCCCGTCTTGATCTTGAGGAACAACATTTCTTATATAAAGCGTCTTGGACTTAAAATCAAAACGCAAACCATAAAGCGATTTATCATAATTAAAAATGTTTTCTCCATTGTTTGTAAAACTCCCATTTTGATTTAAACCAAAAAAATCGTCTGCAATAATAATGCCGACTTCTTTGGAAAAAAGTTCATAAGAGCTTAATTTATTTACAACTATGCTGCCGCCTGAAAAAATCGTAACCGAACTTGCATAAATCTTATCGCTTTGCATTTGCTCAAAATTTATGTCTAAAACTAAATCCGCTTTTTGCAATGTCAATGTACTGACAAAAAGTTTTGAAACCCCTAAACCATTTTCTAAAGAAAGCGTTGAACCGCTGTGCATCGTTAAAACCGAAACGCTTGAAACTGCAGATTTAAAATTTATCCCTCCGCTTTCAACAATAAATGTATTTTGAATTATTGCGCCCCCTGAAAAAATAAGCCGCCCGCCTCCAGTTTTTATAATTTGCGATCCCTCATCCCCCGACACATTAATCCCATTTGTTAAACTATTGTTTCCTAAAAAAATTACGGAACTCTCGGCGCCTCTTAAATAAATGTCATTTAAATTATTGTCTGCAAAATTATTTCTAAAATCAATTTGCGAGTTTGCAAAAACTAAAGTTGAACTTTGCAAATAAAATGCCCCGCCTAAACTTTGCGCTGTATTGTTTGTAAAACTTAAATTTGAATTTGTAAAAATAATTCTGGAATTGTCTAAAACAAAAATTCCGCCGTTAACGCTTGTATTGTTTCTAAAATTGGAAACTGAATTGGAAAATTCCAAGACGCTGTTTTGCGCCCAAACAACTCCTCCGCCAACAATAGTTTCATTTGGGGCGGCATTATTATTGAAACTTATATTTGATAAAGCCTGCGCTGTATTATTTTCAAAATTAATTTGCGAATTTGTAAAAGTTAAAGTAGAACTTTGCAAATAAAATGCCCCGCCTAAACTTTGCGCTAAATTGTCTGTAAAGCTTAAATTTGAATTTGTAAAAATAATTCTGGAATTGTCTAAAACAAAAATACCGCCGTTTACGCTTGTATTGTTTTTAAAATTGGAAACTGAATTGGAAAAATTTAATAAACTATTTTGCGCCCAAACAGCGCCTCCCCCAACACTAGTTTCATTTGGGGATACATTATCATTGAAATTTATATTTGATAAAAAATCTATCGTAGAATTTTTAATAGCCATTACCGCCCCGGCTAAATCTTGGCTTGTAAAACTTGTAAAAGTTATATTTATAAAAGTTACGCTTGAATCCTCTAAAATAAAACCTAAATCTATATCCCCATAAGCATTTAAAAAATTATTTTTGCCGTCTGCAATCAAATCATCATTTGCAGGTTTGCCCAGAGGAAAAGAATATTTCTCCTCAGCCGCAAATGCATCATGCTCTAAAGGGACGCTCTGTCCTTGGCCTGCGCTTTTCCACTCATTTACAAAAATATTCCAAAATGACGGAACAGGCGCAGATAAATATATTGAATGCAGATCATGCGTTAAAGTAAACCCTTCCAAAACAGTTAAATCAAGAGCCAGATCATCGGGCAAGTCGTATCCCACAGTAAATATTTTTATATCCCCAATAAATTTGCCGACAGCGTTTACCGAAATTGAACTATGCAAAACATTAAATTTTCCCCCAACATAAATCCAGTCTGCTTTGAGATTTGCAAGATCGGCATTTATTTTTAAAATGCCTTGCAAATTAAAAATTCCCGTAATGTATAAACTGCTCACATCCACAATGTTTTGGCTTGTATTGTCTAAAATAAGCGAGGAACCGTTTGAAATATTTAATGTCCCAACCGTTGACACTTCAGTTTTAAAAATTACGCTGCCGGCATCCACATTAAAAGTATTTGAAATTATTGTC
>JAITCX010000150.1 GCA_031282945.1 Elusimicrobiota bacterium | reverse complement strand
ACTTTGTCCAAATTTTCCAAACCCAGCATTTGTTTAAATTTTCCGGGCGCGTCTTTTGATCTATAAAATTTTTGCGCTAAAGCTTTATAAATTATTTCATAAACCAAAGTTGATTTTCCGCTGCCGGAAACCCCCGTTATGCACACAAAAAGTCCAAGCGGAATACTGACATTTATATTTTTTAAGTTGAATTGGCTTGCTCCCAAAATCTCCAGCCATTTATCCTGCGGCTCTTTTCTTTTTACGGGAATTGGAATTTGTTTTTTGCCGCTCAAAAATTGACCTGTAAGAGATTTTTTGGAAGCGATGACTTGCTCCAGCGTTCCGCAAGCCATAACATAGCCGCCGTTTATCCCCGCCCCGGGACCCAAATCTATTATTGTATCAGCTTGTCTAATTGTATCCTCGTCATGCTCAACAACAATTAAAGTATTTCCCAAATTGCGCAAATGTTCTAAAGTTTTTAAAAGTTTATCATTATCTCTTTGATGCAAACCAATTGAAGGTTCGTCCAAAACATATAAAACGCCCGAAAGCCCCGAGCCGATTTGCGTTGCAAGGTGGATGCGCTGCGATTCCCCTCCAGAGAGGGTGCCGCTCTCGCGGTTTAATGCCAAATAACCCAACCCCACATTATTTAAAAAACTCAGTCTCTCTTTTATTTCTTTTAAAATTGGTTTAGTTATGAGTTTGTCTTTAGAGTTAAAATTTATCTTGTCAAAAAACTCAACGCATTTTTCAACCGACTGCTCCGTGATATCGGCAATAGAGCGGCCGTCAATTAAAACGGCTAGAGCTTCCTTTTTCAATCTTTTGCCTTTGCATAGCGGACAGATTTTTACGCGCATATATTTATTGTAAATTTCATCGCGCACATAATCTGATTCAGTTTCATTATAACGTCTCTGCATATTTGTTATGACGCCTTCAAACTCGCCGTCCCCATACAACAAAATATCCTGCTGTTTTTTGGGAATATCTTTCCATGGAATATCTAAAGGTATGTCGTTGCGTTTTGCAACATCGCGGATGAGCTGCCAATAATAATCTCCCCAAGATCCTTTCCACCGATGCGTGCGGGTGGTTATGGGATCCGACCATGCCGCTATCGCGCCATATTTTATGGTGCGCTCTTTATCAGGCACAACTAAATCAGGATCAACTTCTATTTTGCTGCCAAGCCCGGCGCATTCAGGACATGCCCCAAAAGGCGTATTAAAAGAAAATAAGCGCGGTTCTATTTCTGCAATGCTTATATCGCAATCTGTGCAAGCGTATTTTTCGCTATAGATTTTTTGGGAGACAATTTTTGAATCTTCAACAATGCAGACCAAAACGTTTCCCCTCGATTCTTTTAATGCCGTCTCCACAGATTCAGAAATTCTAGACAGCGATTCGGGAGAAATTTTAACTCTATCTACTACAACTTCAATGGTATGTTTTTTATATCTATCTAATTCTATAGATTCGTCTAAATCATAAATTTTACCGTCAACCTGCACGCGAGTATATCCGTTTTTTGCCAAACGGTTAAACAGCTCCTCATATGTGCCGGGACGACCCTTTATGAGAGGAGCTAAAATATAAATTGCGCTGCCTTCGGGCATTTTCATAATATCATTGATTATTTGTTGAGCGCTTTGCGGCGAAATTATCTTGCCGCATTTTGGACAATGGGGAATGCCTACCCTTGCAAATAAAAGCCGCATATAATCATAAATTTCCGTCACAGTTCCCACAATAGAGCGCGGATTATGAGCTGGATTTCTCTGTTGAATGGAAATTGACGGCGAGAGTCCCTCTATGATATCTACATCAGGTTTTTCCATTAAACCTAAAAACTGCCTAGCGTAAGCCGAAAGAGATTCCACATAACGTCTCTGGCCTTCCGCGTAAATTGTGTCAAAAGCTAAAGATGATTTGCCCGAACCGCTCAATCCCGTTATAACAACAAATTTTGAGCGCGGTATATCCAAATTGATATTTTTTAAATTGTGCTGCCTTGCTCCCCTTATCTTAATGATGTCCATTTGCTAAAATTTCTCCTTACTAAAACTTTTTCTTTAATACATTGGGAATATTTTCAATTAAATCCGAAGCAATCACCCCATTGCCTTTTTCTTTTTGAGCAAAATCTCCCGTTAAGCCATGCGTCCAAACGGCAAATTTTACCGCCTCAAATAAATCTTTATCCGCAATATTTTTCGGCGCAACAAAAGCGGCAATTATTCCGCTTAAAACATCGCCGCTTCCCGCAGTCGCCATGGCGGGCGTTCCCGTGTCGTTTATATAAAGCGAGTTTGGAGAAGCGGCAATTGTTTTATGCCTTTTTAAAACGAGAATTAAATTATTTTCTCTGCTAAAATCGCAAGCTATCGTTTTAGCATTTTTAGAAAGTTGGGCAATTTTTATACCTATTAAATTTGAAAACTCCCCTTCATGCGGAGTTAAAATTAATTTACTTTTAGCTTTTTTGAAAATGGAAAAATCATTTTTAAAGACAGAAATTCCCGAAGCGTCCAAAACCACCGGCAGCGCAAGCTGTGAAATAATGTTTTCTATGAGCCGCTTAGTTTCTGCGTTTAGCTCAAGACCCGGCCCGATGACGCAGGCTGAAACTTTTCTTGCTAAAACATATTCCAAAATATCAGCTGAATTTTTATAGACAAAAAAAATAGTTTCAGGTTTTGAGAGCGAAATTGCCGATTGCAAAAAATCCTCTTTGACGGCAAAAGTGACAAGCCCAGCCCCTGTGCGCAAAGCGGCGCCGCAGGATAAAACTCCGGCGCCCGGCATCTGTTTAGATCCAGCCAAAACTAAAATATGGCCGTAATCATATTTATAACCGTTTGGATCTCTTTTTAACTTTTGCGCCCACTTTTTTATTTCGCTTTTAATCATAGTATTTCACATTATTTCTCATTACATGCTCAATTCTTTTTTTCCAGTTAGTCTAAAAAATATCAGCAATGTTATAACTGTTATAAATGAAAGAATAGACGATAAAGCCGCCGCCGTGCCGTAATTGCCTCGCAAAACTTCTGTATAAATTGCAATTGTCATTGTGCGGGTGGCAATTGTATAGAGCAAAATTGAAGCGCTCAGTTCAGTTAAAATAGACAGCCAGCTCAAAACCGCTCCCGACAAAACTCCCGGCAGCATTGCCGGCAAAGTTATTCTCATAAAAGTTTTGAACTGCCCCGCTCCCAAACTTATCGCCGCTTCCTCTGATGCAATGCTGACTTGATGCAAAATTGCACAACTAGATCTAATCGTATAAGGGAGGCGTCTTATTGCAAAAGATAAAATCATTATTATGGCGGTTGCGCTTAAAAGGAGAGGAGGTTTGTTAAATGCCGTAAGCAGCGCTATACCCAAAATTGAACCCGGCACAATATATGGAAGCATTGTAGAAACATCTAGTAGATTCGTTAAAGCGCTTGGACGCCGCACCGTGACATAAGCTATGAGAATCGCCAATACTATAATTATCGCCAAAGCGCTCAATGCCAAGATAAAAGTGTTTATAATGGAATCGCCCACTTTGGAAAAAGCCGCCGCATAACTTTGCAGAGAATAACCTTTGACAAAAATCTTGCCGCTAGTTTTTAAAAACGAAGTGTAAATTACATAGAGCTGCGGCAAAATCGCCAACAAAATATAGACATAGACAAAAAGATGCGCTAAAACATTTTTTATCCCTTTTTCCTCTTTAATCTGCATGGGTCTAAGCGAACTCATTTTATAGGCTTTTCTTTTGGCTATTAGTTTTTGCACCAAAAATACAGAAGTGGCAAAAACAACAACCATCACGCTTACCGCCGCGGCAAAACTGTCGTCTTCTCCCATTTCGCTGATAAACTCAGTAAAAATTAAAACGGGAATAGTTCTAAACCCTTCGCCTATGAGCATAGGCGTTCCAAAGTCCGCCAAGGCGCGCATAAAAACTAAAAGCGCTCCCGCTAAAATTGTAGGCAAAATTAAAGGTCCCACAATTTTCAACATTTTCTTTATGCCGGTGCAGCCCATAGATTCGGACGCCTCAATTAAAGAGCTGTCTACAGTTTTTAATGCGCCCGAAACATACATATATACCAACGGGCAAAGCTGGAGAGTCAATACAACTAAGATGCCCGTAAAGCCGTAAATATCAGGCGTGGAAATATTAAAGGTTTGTTTGAAAAATTGAGTGACAACCCCGCTTCTGCCAAGCAATAATATCCATGCATAAGCCCCAATAAAAGGCGCGCTTACAGACGACAATAAAATTAAAATTTGAATAGTTGAAGAAAATTTAATTTTTATGGTATTTAAAATATACGCTATTGGCACAGCCAGCAAAACCGTGCAAATCGTCACGCTAAAAGTTACAAGCATACTGTTTATAACGGTGCCGTAATAAAATTTGTTTGCAAAAAATTTGCCAAACGATGAAAAACCAAAACTGCCGCCGGGCAAAACGCTTTTTACTAATAATGATAATAATGGATAGAGTAAAAATACCGCATATAAAATGAGCGAGCCGTATATCACCCATTTCCACATATCTTTCTTTTGTGTTTCTATCATACATTGCCCCCTAAAGAAAGATTCCTAAGTCCAGCCTTATCAAAAATATTTATATTTTCCGTATCAATATTTAACCATACCTCAGTTTTTGGAGCAAAGAGCGCCGTCCCATGTTTTGAGCGTTCTATAACTTCAACTTCTTGGCCGTTTGCCAAAGTTATAAAATAATGCGTGTTTAAACCCAAGAAAACGCTATGCTCAATTTTACCTTTCAGGCCGCCTTTGTTTTCATTGCTAATAAAAAATTCTTCAGGACGGATTGAGAGCAAAACATTTGTCTGATCGCTGGGTAAAGTTTTGCCAAATGTAAACTCACAACCGTTTAATATAAGAGTATTTTTTGAAACTTTTGCCGCCAAAACATTTGTGCGGCCGATAAAAGTTGCGACAAATAAATTGTTTGGTTTTTGGTAAATCGTCTGCGGAACGTCAACTTGCTGAATAATGCCTTTGTTCATAATGGCTATGCGATCAGAAACAGCCATGGCTTCCTCTTGATCATGCGTAACGTAAATTGTGGTTATCCCAAACTTACGTTGAATTCCTTTTATTGCATTGCGCATGTCAACTCGCAATTTTGCGTCTAAATTTGAAAGCGGCTCATCCATAAGCAAAACGTCTGGTTCTATGACAATAGCCCTCGCAAGCGCAACCCGCTGCTGTTGGCCGCCGGAGAGATTTTCAGGCATGCGATCTTTGTATTCTTGGATCTGCACAATTTCCAAAATTTTATTTACAGCTTCCTCTATTTTTTGTTTTGGAACTTTTCTATTGGTCAATCCAAATGCGACATTTTTAAAAACATTCATGTGCGGAAAAATTGCATAGTTTTGAAACACCATTCCAATATTGCGTTCTCCCGGACTTAAATTGTTTATCAATTTATCATTGAAATAAATCTCGCCGCCTTCTATGGAATTAAACCCCGCCGCCATTCTCAAAAGCGTAGTCTTTCCGCAACCCGAGGGACCTAGCAAAGTGAAAAATTCTCCTTCTTTAATGTCTAAAGATAAATCAGGTATTACTACGGTATTGCCGTACTTTTTTAATATGTTTTTAAATTTAATTCTTACGCTCATATAAATGCTCCTTTCTCTTTTATAAAAAAGAGTTTGAAATTATTTCTCTTTTTGGAAAAAGAGAAACAGAAAAACTAACAGCATTTTTCTCTTTTTGGAAAAAAGAGAAACAGAAAAACTAACGGCGCTTAAAACTTTATCCTCTCTTTGGAAAAGAAAGCCAGAAATTTCTTTTAGCAAAAGAAACAAAAAACAGCGCTTAAAACTTACTTCTCCCTTTGGAAAAGAAAGCCAGAAATTTCTTCTGCCAAAAAACAAAAACTTCTAGCAACACATGCAGCTTGCTTCCCCTTTCTCTAAAAGAGAAACAGAAAAGTAACGCTCTTTTAACTCTTTTCTCTTTGTTTTTTTTGCGCTCATTTTTTATTTTTTAGCCACGCGCCATGCGAAAATTTTTTCGCCCCCGCGCCGACTCTACTTTTAACGTGACAGACAACAGTCTGTTCTGTCACGCCCGCCTGGGTGAAGGGAAAAAAATTTCTCGCATAGACAGGCGCTTTGCCGCTTACGCTAGGCTAAAAAATAAAAAGAGCGCGGGCGAGGGTACGACACAACAACGGCAACGACAAACAACACAACAACAGCAAAGACACAACAAAGACAACAACAACACCACAACAACAGCAAAGACACGACAAAAACAACAGCAACAACAAACGACACAACAGCAAAGACACAACAAAGACAACGACAACAACACAACAACAAAGACACGGCACAACAACAGCAAAGACACAACAAAAACAACAGCAACGACAAACGACACAACAACAGCAACAGCAAAAACAACGGCAAAGACTGCTAAAGGTTAAAGTTTTTTTATGCCGCTAAAGCTTTGCCTTAAACTCTCAACTTTTAAGATCCATACTGAAATCTTAAATCCCCCCCCCACCGTAAATCTCGGGGCTTGTTTTGCGCCAAACAACACGGCGCAAAACCATTTCAAAACCCGCTCCTTAAAACTTAAATCTTTTCTTAATGCCAAAATAAATTCTTAAAACAAATTCTAATTTTCCAAAAATTCTAAGCGGGTTTTGAAATGAGCGCTCGGTCAGCTTCGCTGACCGAGCGCCAAGCCCCTCACAAAATAACTAGACCAATTGAAATAACTAAAACAAACCCTCAAACTTTCTTTACTCAAAAACTACCTATTGACTGCCGCAAAAATCCTTTTATACTTATCCAAAATCTCCTGCCGATGCGCATTTACATACTCAGTGTCTACTTCAATAATTTTGATAGCGCCCAAAGGTTTCAAAAATTCGTCAGTCTTGACATCCGATCTGATCGGCCTAACCGTTGTCTTTGACCCATAGATCTCTTGAGCTTTTTTGCTAGTCATGAAATCTACAAATCTTTTGGCGTTTTCAAGATTTTTCGCGCCTTTAATTATAGCCATAGCCGCAGTGTTAAAACTCACGCCCTCTTTCATATATACAAGTTTTACCGGAGCGCCCTGCCTAGCGTAATTTACCGAATTGTCCTCATTGGAAAGCCCAACCCAATACTCGCCGTCTGCAACAGTTTTGGGAACGCCCCCCGAAGAACCTGCAATTTTTCCTCTGTTGACCGCCAAAAAGTCTCTCACAAAATCCCAACCTTTTTGATTGTCAACATTGCCGCCGATATCATAAAGTATATTTATTAAATGCGCAAAAGACGAACCCGAAGCGGACGGATCAGCCATGATAATTTTTCCGCTTAATACAGGATTTAATAAATCTTGATAGCCCTCAATTTGTAAACCTGCCGCCAATGACGTATTGACAATTAATAAACTTCCGTCTAAACAAAAAATTGTAACTTTCCCCGCTTGATTGCGGTAGCGCTCGGGCAGTTGATCATTGTTTGCCGAAATATAATTTTCAAACAAATCTAAATTGTCCATATATATTGAATACACGCCGCCCCACGCTACATCCGCAATTGGATTTGCCGACTCAGATTGCAGCCTCTTGAAAATTTCTCCAATGCCCACTGCAATCACATCAACTTTTATGCCCGTCTCTCTCTCAAATTCTCCAACAAGCGCATTTGTATGCTCCTCATTATGAGGCGTGTAAACTACCAAACTGCCGTTTTCTTTCGTAGACGTTTTACAAGCGGCAAAAAATAAAACAGCAAAAAATAAACTCACGCACAATAATAAAAATTTTCTCATCACATTCTCCTTTCCAATTATCACAGCGCCCGGCATAAGATCGTAAAACCCGCAAATAATTGTCGCTAATTCCTGACATTTATATTTGCGGGTTTTAATTTTATTTGCTTACTTGCACAAAAATTTGTTTGTAATGATCTACGATTTCATTTTTATGCTCTTGCACATATCCATAATCTTCATTCAAAATTTTAATTTGATTCATCGGTTTCATATAACTTCCAAGCTCAGCGTCAGCGCGCACAGGCCGCACCGTCAATCTTGTACCGATAATGTCTTGCGCTTGTTTGCTGGTTATAAAGTCTAGGAATTTTTTAGCATTGTCCATGTTTTTTGCGCCCTTAACAATTGCCGATCCCGGATACAAAAATACTACGCCTTCTTTCATATAAACTATTTTTACGGGAGCGCCGTCTCTTACATAACTTGCAGACGGATCTTCATAAGTTACGCCGACAACATATTCTCCGCCCGCTACGCCTTTGTGGACTGCAGAGGAGGAATTCAATATTTTACCGTTTAATTGAACCAGCAATGCCTTCACATAATCCCACCCTTTAGCATTTGTATAATTGCCGCCAATTGCAAGCAGCATATTTGTAAGATGCGCAAAAGCGGAACTGGAATTGGACGGATCGCCCATCGCTATTTTGCCCTTTAATGCAGGGTTTAATAAATCCTCATAACCTTCAACTTGTATATCTCCGATCAAATCCGTATTGACAAGCAAAACGCTGCCGTCTAAACAATAAGTTGTAATTTTGCCCGTTGTGTTTTGATAGGCTTTCGGCAAATCTTTATCGTTTACAGAAACATATTCCTCAAGCAAATCTAAATTGCTGGCATAAATCGCCCATGACCCGCCCCACAAAACATCTGCAGTCGGATTGTTTTTTTCCGCTTCAACGCGTTTGAAAATTTCGCCGGTTCCCGTTGAAATTATCTCAACTTCAATGCCTGTTTCTTGTTCAAAAGCTCCAATAATTTCCGTAACTAGATCCTCTGTATTTGGAGAATAAATCACAAGCTTTCCATTATTTTGGTTTTTAGAACCGCACCCCGCCGCTATAAAAACCGCCGCAACCATACACACAAATAATGTAATTAACTTTTTCATTTTATATAACTCCTTTCGTATTTCTTTGTTTTAAAAATTAAAATTTAATTTTTAAAACAAAAACCCAACATCCCATTTTTTAGGCTTGCCCCTTTCATTTCAAAAGGAGCAAGCCTCGTTGCTTAATCAATAATTTAAAAGTCTACTTTTTTGCCATAGTAAATTGCCGAGAAAAGTTCTTCCATTTCTTTTTGCGTGGGCTGGCGCGGATTTGATCCCGTGCATGCATCCGCAATAGCTCTTTGCGAAATCAAAGATTTATTCTTTAAGAAATCGTCTTCCGTAATTCCATAATCTTTAAGCGACAATGGAATGCCGAACTTTTTGTTTAGTTCAACAATTTTGGCAATATAAGCTTCAACTAATTCTTGATCGCTTGCAGCTTTAAGACCGAGCGATTTTGCAATCTCGCCGTAACGTTTTTTTGCAGTTTCATTTTTTGCATTGTACTCAATTACATAGGGCAAATAAATTGCATTTGCACAGCCATGCGGAATATGAAACATCGCCCCAGTTTTGTGCGCCATAGAATGCGTTATTCCAAGCAAAGCGTTTGAAAAAGCCATTCCCGCAAGACATTGCGCATAATGCATTTGCTCTCTAGCTTTCTTATCGCCTGTCACATAAGATTTAGGCAATTCTTCAAAAATCACCTGTATAGCTTTAATGGCAAGCGGATCAGTGAAAATTGAATTTACCGTTGAAACATAAGCTTCCGTGGCATGCGTAAGCGCATCCATACCCGTATAAGCGGTCAACTGCTGCGGCATCGTATCAGCTAAATCTGGATCTAAAATAGCAATGTCTGGAGTAATATTAAAATCCGCTAGAGGATATTTAATATTGGTGGAATAATCCGTTATGACTGAAAAAGCCGTCACTTCAGTGGCAGTGCCTGAGGTGGACGGAACAGCGGCAAAATGAGCTTTTTTTCTAAGCGTTGGAATATTAAAAGGTTTTTCAATATCCTCCCATTTTGCATCCGGGTATTCATAAAAAATCCACATTGCCTTTGCCGCATCAATAGGCGAACCGCCCCCGATTGAAACTATCCAATCAGGTTGGAATTCCCGCATTACGGCGACGCCTTTTTCTACGGTTGTGGTGGACGGATCGTTTTCAACGCCCTCAATTAATTTAGTTTCAAAACCCGCTTCTTTTAAATAGCCTTCCGCTTTTTGCAGAAAACCAAACTTTTTCATTGACCCTCCGCCAATGACAATCACAGCTTTTTTACCTTTTAAATTCTTTAACTCGCTAAGCGTCCCTCTGCCATAATAGAGATCTCTTGGTAATGTAAAACGCGACATGATGTGCCTCCTTTTATTTGGGGTTAATCCCCGTTTTATTATATTGTCAAAAAACAAAAACAGCCGTATCCGCTCTTTTGGATTAAATCACAGGAATATAAGGGTTGTATTAGTTGGGTGGATTGCGGATTTAATTATAACATTTTGCAAAATAATTTTATTTATTTATATTATGTACTCCCCGCCTTTAAATTGCGCTTTTCAATTATTTAAAGCGCTTGTTTAATAATTTCAAGCGCATCGTCTATCAGTTCTATATCTCTCATATCTATCCTAATTGGATAATTTGAAGGAAGTTTTTTAGAGTCTTTGCACATTCTTTTAGGATCGTTAACTTTAACGGGCGAAATAGCCGCAAAAATATTTACCTTAGTTTTCATTGGACAAACTTTTGCAAACCTAATATTTGTTTTTTTATCAATATATTCAAATTCTGGATTTTTAATATTTTTAAAATCTCTAATAATTCGGTTTTTATGCAATTGCATTATCCTCTCATCAATAGCTTCAAATAAAATTTGATTTGGCATTGAGGATGGGACAAGAGAAGCAGATGAAGGAGTGAATTTTTGGGTTGCAGAAATTGAACCGCTTGCAATATTATGATAAGGCCAAACTTTGCAAGCTAAATCAGAGAGTTCTTTTGAACGTTCCTGAATTTGTTTTAGTTTCCAAGTTTTTTGATTGACAATATATTTGTTTATTCTCAATCCGCTCACTTTAAAACCGCCCGGATCGGCGTTTAACTTTTCTTTAAAAAGTTTATCGCTTAAATGGCTGTTATAAGCTGAGAGAGTCAAATTGCCAATCGTGTGAAGGTATTGAGCTTTAATTTTATTTACATCTTTGTCCAGAGCAATGATCCACTCTTTAGAGAGGTTTTGCGGCACAATATGTTCAACGGACATTTCCGAAACTTTTGGGGCTTGCTTATTTTCAAAAGTTTCCAATTGCTCTAAAATATATTTGCATCTTTTTTTTGAGGAATATATATTTTTCTGACAAAAGATATCCTGAAATTGTTTGTCGTCTGGAAATTTTTTTCTATTATTTAATTGTGCAAAAAATTCTTTGACGCAAATTAAATAATCTAAAGGCACGGCTCTACATTGATTTGCGCAAACATGCTCTATTAAATCAATGAATATCTCCCCTAAATCGTTTATCATTTTTGCGCACATATTTAGACGGAACATATAACTTATGCAAAGTTTAATAATCTCATATAACTGTTCTTTTGAAAGCAAACCTTTTTCATTATCTCCCAAAAGTTTTAGTATAAAGGGATAGCAAACCGTATGTTCCAAAGCCGCTATTTCTCTATAGAGAGCATTGAGTTTTTCATCTTTTGCATCGCAAAAAGTTATCTCTTGATAATGCTTAGCAAAAGTTAAAATATCCTCGCATAAATCTGTAACGGAATGCGTTTCTATATTTTCCATCCAATACGATTTAAACTCTTTATAAATTTCATCTTCGCTTATGTGGCTATGAGTTTTCATTATTAGATAATGGCGGAAAAAGAGTTCCAATCTTTTATCTTTTTGCTGCAGAAACATAGATATGGACTGGCAATAAGTTGAAAATATATATTCTTGCTCTGAGGTGTTTTTTACATTGGCCAGAATGCGGTTTTTTATAAGCACAGCCTCGCATAAATCCTTGCCTGTGGAATTTATGCTTTCAAAAATATCTTGCGGATTTTCCTCTTGTTCTTTAGCTTCACCCTCATTCTCGCTCGTTTCCCTTAACTCTATGGCGACTATTTTTAATTTTTTTAAACAATCTAAAATTTTATCGGGATCTAAATCATT
>JAITCX010000073.1 GCA_031282945.1 Elusimicrobiota bacterium | reverse complement strand
AAGCGGCAAAGCGCCTGTCTATGCGAGAAATTTTTTTCGCCAAGAGGGCAAGGGAAACTGGAAGTTTCCTTTGCCCTCACCCAGGCGGGCGTGACAGTACAGACTGCTGTCAGTCACGTCAACAGTAGAGTCGGCGCGGGGGCGAAAAAAATTTTCGCATGGCGCGTGGCTAAAAAATAAAAAGGAAGCGCAAAAAAAATATAAAGAAAGAAGTTAAAAGAGCGTTAATTTTTTGTCTCTCTTTTAAAGAAAAAAGATGTAAGTTGCAAGTGTTGTTAAGAAGTTTTGTTTCTTTTGTTAAAAGAAATAATTTACCACTCTTTTTTATAAAAGAGTTAAATGCCGTTAGTTTTCTGTTTCTCTTTTTCAAAAGAGAAAAATGTCTTTAGTTTTTCTGTTTCTCTTTTTTCAAAAAAGAGAAAAACGCGGAGGCGCAACATGAATATTTTGATGGTAGCTTCAGAATGCGAACCGTTCATAAAAAGTGGAGGGCTTGCAGATGTTGTTGGGACATTGCCGAGATATTTAAAAAGACTTGGTATAGATGTGCGTGTGATTATACCAAAGTATCAGGCTATAGACGGGCGTAAATATAATTTAGAAACGCTCCCCTATAAGCTCACCGTGAAAGTTGGAGCCGACACCGAGAGTTTTAGGCTAAAAACTTATACGACAGATGACGGGGTTATTGTCTATTTTATTGAGAGCATGCGCTATTTTAATCGCCCCGGCATTTACGGAATAAACGGGGTTGACTATCCTGACAACATGCAGCGTTTTATATTTTTTTGTAAAGCTGTTTTGGAGAGCGTCAAAGCTTTAATGTTTAGACCTGACATTATTCATTGCCATGATTGGCAGACTGGTTTGATCCCAGCTTATTTAAAAACGGTTTTAAAAGACGACGGATTTTTTTGGTCTACCTCCAGCGCTTACACAATTCACAATATTGCATATCAAGGGCAGTATCCTGCAAATGCAGTTGAAGTGGGGGGATTTTCTTGGGCGGATTTTGTGCCTGAAAAATTGGAATTTTACAATCATGTAAATTTTATGAAATGCGGGATATGTTTAGCGGATGCCGTTTCAACGGTCAGTCCCACTTATGCAAAAGAGATAAGAGAATTTAACGGCAGGGGAATGGAGATAGTTTTAAATTCGCGCCGCGATCACATTTATGGAATTTTAAATGGATTGGATTATGATTATTGGAATCCTGCAAAAGATAAAAATATAGCGGCAAATTATGATAAAGCCGATCCCAGCGGCAAAAAACTTTGTAAGGTTGAGCTGCAAAAAATTTGCGGTTTTGATATAGACCCAGACGCTTTTTTATTGGGCTGCGTTTCGCGCCTAGACGGGCAGAAGGGGTTTGATATTATTGTGGATGCGATGTATTTATTGGATGATAAGAATATTCAGTTTGTGGTTTTGGGGTCGGGCGATCCAACGATAAAACGTTATTTAACTGAGGCAAAAAACAAATATCCAAAAACGGTGGCGGCATTTTTTGATTATAATGAATCGCTTGCGCATAAAATTTATGCGGGATCGGATTTGTATATGATGCCTTCAAAATTTGAACCTTGCGGTTTAAGCCAGATGATAGCTTTAACTTACGGGACGCCTCCGCTTGTAAATAATACAGGGGGATTAGCTGATACGGTTAAGTATTATGTGGATGAAACTAAAACGGGAAATGGTTTTGTTTTTAATATAACTTACGGCGAGAATTTTACGCAGACAATTTTAAAAGCCGAGGCGGTTTTTAAAAATAAAAAACAGTGGGAAAGTTTGATGAACAATGCTTTTGATTCCAAGTTTAGCTGGGAAAAATCTGTTTTGGAATATGAGGATATGTATCAAGAATTAATTGACAATAAAAAAATTGAGGTAGCGACACGCTAGTTTTTGCGCCGCCTGCGGCGGCGAAATTAAAAGAAACGGCGTAGAATAAGATCTTTGGAAACAATTGGCGGATTATGACTTTTTTTGATTGGAAGTTTTAAGCGGAGGGGCTTGGCGCAAGGCGGCGAAGCCGCCTTGCGCCCTTTTAAAAAAACCGCTGATTAATAGTGAATATTTTTATTTTTATTTAGAAATTTATTTTTGTTTTGCGCAAAAAGATTTAAGCGTTAATGAGCGGTTTTTTTAAAAGGTTTGCGCCAGTTGTTTGGCGCAAACAAGCCCCAGATCTAGCGGTTGGGTTAAGTTCTACTTTTTAGAAAAAGCCAAGAAAGTTGAAGTTTAAAAATAGAATTAAATAGTTTTAAAAATAATTATGGGGATGGGAGTTGCATTAAAGTAAATTTTTAGCAGGCGGGCGAAAGAAATTTTTCCCTTCGTGTTTCTGTTGTGTTGTTTTTGTTTTTGGCGTGTCGTTGCCGTGTCGTGCTATCGGCCGCGCTCTTTTGCTTTTGCGGCGTAGCGGAGCGTAAGCGCTGCTATGTGAGAAAATTTTTTCGGTGGGGAAAACTGGGAAAATGAAATTTCGCTAGTTTTCCAACAAGTGAGCGTGAGACACTATTTTACGTTGTTGTTTTTGCTGTTGTCTTTGTCGTACCCTTTCGGGCGCTCTTTTGGTTTTGCGGCGTAGCGGAGCGTAAGCGCTGCTATGTGAGAAAATTTTTTCGATGGGGGAAACTGGGGAAATGAAATTTCGCTAGTTTTCCAACAAGTGAGCGTGAGACACTATTTTATGTTGTTATTTTTGCTGTTGCTGTTGTCTTTGTCGTACCCTTTCGGGCGCTCTTTTTATTTTTTAGCCTAGCGAAAGCGGCAAAGCGCTTGGTCTTTACGAGAAATTTTTTGTTTGGGCGTTGTGTTATTGTGTCCGTTTTATTGTTGCTGTTGCCGTGTCGTGC
>JAITCX010000247.1 GCA_031282945.1 Elusimicrobiota bacterium | reverse complement strand
AATGAACTTGAAAAGGATTTTGCTAGATTATCGGAATTGACAAAAGGCAAAATTGAAACGCTGCACTTAATGGGCGGCGAGCCTTTACTCCATCCAGAAATTGATAAAATCATAAAAATTTCCAGAAAATATTTTCCCATCGGCGATATAGAAGTAGTTACAAACGGCATTTTATTGCCAAAGATGAATAAAAGCTTTTGGGAAATGTGCGCAATAAACAAAATAATTATATCCTTGACAAGATATCCTATACAACTTGATATGGATAAAATATTAAACCTTGTTAAAAATTATAATGTAATTTTTGAATATTATAATATTGGAAAAAAGAAAATGTATAAACGTCCGCTAGATTTATTGGGTAAACAAAATAGTAGGGAAAGTTTTAAAATATGCTATATGTCAAATTATTGCATACAATTGAAAGACGGTAATTTATATACTTGCTCAGTAGCTCCATATGCAAAGTTTTTTAATGATTATTTTGGAGAGAAGTTAAAAACAGATGAAAAAAACGGCATAAATATATACAAGGCAAATGATATGGATGAGATATTTAGATTTTTGACAAAACCTGTTCCTTTTTGCAGGTACTGTAATATTAAAGCTACAACACGAGTATTGGATTGGAAAGTAAGTGAAAAAGATATAAATGAGTGGATATAGCTTATTTGCTTTTGCGAAGTTCGTTAACCTCATATTTCAAACCTTCATCACCCGTTGGCTCTAGACGCCCTCCAGCGCAAGCTCCTCCCCCCCTTGTTAAAATATCTCCCCTTTCCTAAATTATTCGGCGCCCCTCTCACATCTTTCTAAAAATCACATCATATCAATTTATATTTCTATCGCCGTCTGCATTTTCAAAACCTCTTATGCGCCCAATGATAAAATTATATTATATTATATGATTAGTAGGAATTAGAAATTTACAATGAAGTCAAGGCATTCGTTTTGGCTGGGATTAGCTGGATTAGTCTTGCAATTAAGCGCGCTAAAAAATCGTTATTCATAGATATGTATTTATGTATTATTTTTAGAGAAAGTAGGGGAAAGTAGGCGGTGAAATAAAGGAGTAGAAAGTGAATTTAGCCAGTTTGTCAATTAAAAGGCCGACATTTGTTTTTTGTGTTTTATTTGCATTTATAATTGTAGGACTAATTTTAATGCAACGTATGCCTGTGAGATTAATGCCGGATGTTGAGTATCCGTTTGTGTCGGTCAATGTGGTTTATGCGGGGGCGGGGCCTGAGGAAATTGAAAATAGGGTAAGCAGATTGATAGAAAATTCTATCAGTTCTGTTGAGGGAATAAAACATATTACATCCATAAGCGCCGACGGCGCGGCGCAGGTTTTTGCAGAGTTTGAGCTTTCAAAAAATCCAGACGCCGCTCTGGAGGAAGTGAGGGATAAAATTGCGGCAGCAAGGCGGCGTTTCCCCGATGATATAGAGGAGCCGGTCGTGCAAAAATACGACCCCGAAAGCAGACCTGTAATGGTGATAAGTTTGAGATCGCAACTTGCGCCGAAAGAATTGTATGACTTTGCAGATGAAAATTATGTCAAAGAGTTTTTAAAAATAGACGGCGTGTCAAATGTAAATATGTTTGGCGGCACCCGCCGAGAAATTGATGTTTTGGTGGATAGAAACGCTCTGGATGCCTATGATACAACTCTGTCGGCAATTTCTGCAAGCATCGCTAATAACGGCGTGAATGTTCCTGTCGGGCGGCTTTCCACAAGCGCCGGCGACGTCTCTTTTAGAAGTATGGCGGAGTACCGCAATTTGCAGGATATAGAAAATGTGCCAATCAGTTTTAGGGGTAATGATGTCGCCGCCTCCGTAAGAGATGTTGCAAATGTCGCCGATACTACTGTTGAAAGGTACAGCGTGGGCAGAATTGTTTTTAAAGAGGACGGTAAGGTTTCC
Organism: Elusimicrobiota bacterium; assembly: GCA_031282945.1. Taxonomy (GTDB): domain Bacteria; phylum Elusimicrobiota; class Endomicrobiia; order Endomicrobiales; family Endomicrobiaceae; genus JAITCX01. The sequence goes on along the minus strand of JAITCX010000247.1, from coordinate 3,504 downwards.
AAACAATCGTCTATGCTGCTTACTATTTTTAAGCAATCAGGAGCAAATGAGGTCAATATCTCCAAAGGGGTGATAGAAAAAATTGATCAACTAAATAAAATGTATGCCGGCTCCCCCGGCGATCCATGGCTCACTTTGGTTACAGATAATGCTAAGAGCATTAAAGATAATATTGCAGATGTGAAAAACACTATTTTTGAGGGGATTTTCCTCGCCATAATCGTGGTTTACTTTTTTCTTGCTAGTTGGCGTTCCACTTTTATAACGGCTCTCGCCTTGCCAAACAGTTTAATTGGCTCTTTTGTATTTATGTATATTTGCGGTTTTAGCGTCAACGTCGTTTCCTTGATGAGCTTATCTTTGGCGGTTGGACTTTTAATTGACGACGCCATTGTGGTCAGAGAAAACATCTATCGACATTATGAGGAGGGCGCGACGCCGAAAACCGCCGCTCAGCAGGGAACCGACGAAGTGGCTTTGGCTGTTGTGGCAACGACTTGTTCTATTATAGCGGTATTTTTGCCTGTAGCTTTTATGAGCGGGCTGGTTGGAAAATTTTTTAAAGAGTTTGGTTTGACTGTTGTTTTTGCAATGATGATTTCTGTTTGCGATGCGCTTACGATTGCTCCGATGCTATCGGCCTACATAATTCCCCCCCACGATCAACCTAAAAAAATAGCGAGCGGTTTTTTTGCCAAATTATCTCAAAAGTTCACTAAAATTGTTAGGGCTTTGACGGTGGATTGGTTTGAAAAAGTTTATGCATTTATATTAAAGACCTACGAAAAAATATTGAGGGTAATTGTCCATCACAAAATTAAAACGCTTTTAGTGGTGATTGTCATTTTTATTGTTTCGCTGCTGCCTGTTTTTGCGGGAAAAATTCCGTTCAACTTTTTGCCGACTTCTGAAACGGGCGAGTTTAGATTGCAGATTACTGCGCCCGCGGATTATTCGCTTGCGATGACAGACGAGCTTTCCGCAAAAATTGAAGATGCGGTGATGAAAATTCCGGAGGTGGATTTTGTGGTGGTGAGCGTCGGGGGGAACAATCAATTAAACACTGCTTCCATGAATATTAGGCTTGTTGAGTTTAAGCGGCGCAAACGTTCTACGCAGGAAGTTATGGACGCAATAAGGCAGGAGCTAAAACAAATTTTGAGTCCGGATATAGAAATATCGCTTAGCGCTACCGGAGGAATGGGAGCTGGGGCGAGCAATTCGTTTGAGTTTATTTTATACGGCCAAGATTTAACGCAGCTTTCAAATGCGGCGGCAGATCTCAAAGAAAGGTTTGCGCAAGTGCCGGGTCTGGTGGATTTGACAACGAATTTTCAGCTTGGCAAAGAGGAATATCAAATTGATATTTCGCCGCAGGATGCTAAATCTTTGGGAGTAAATACAGTTGCGGCGGGCTTGGAGTTGAGGGCGATGGTAGCTGGAAACACGCCTTCGGTTTTTAGGCAAAATGGTTTAGAGTATGACATAAGGGTTATATTAAAACAGGATCAGCGGCGCATTATGGATTCTTTTGACAAGCTGCATGTGCCGAATGTAAACGGCAGGCGGATACAACTTGACCGCATTGCCGAGCTAAAAATAGCTGATACGCCCAATAGAATTTACAGACGAGACAGGTCGCGCTTTATTCAAATTTCGGCGAATCTATCAAAAGGTTATTCTTTGGGACCGATTCAAAAAGAGGTAGATAAAGTTGTGGCTCAAAGCAAGCAAGAAAAACCGGAACTTTGGCAGGGGCTTCGGCAAGAGCTTTCTGGGAGTTATGACGATATGAAGGACATGAATAAAAATATGATGATGGCGGCGGGCTTGTCTTTGATTTTTATTTTTATGGTTTTGGCAAGTTTATATGAATCCATTATTACGCCTTTTGTTATTATGGCGGCCATTCCGCTTGGGACGATAGGGGGATTTTTAGGTTTATATTTTAGCAACGGCTCCCTTGATATGTTTACGATGATAGGGATGATAATGTTACTTGGGATTGTGGCAAAGAATTCCATTATTTTGGTGGACTATATTCAGCAATTGATTATTCGCGGCCAGAGCAATATTGATGAGGCTGTTATTGAAGCGGGAAAGACGAGGCTTCGTCCAATTTTAATGACGAGTTTTGCGCTTATGGGGGGAATGCTGCCGACGGCTTTAGCTTTAACGGAAGTTGGAAAGTTTAGGCAAGGCGTTGGAATTTTAACGATTGGCGGCATTATCACTTCCACATTTTTAACGCTTTTAATTGTGCCTGCAATTTTTGAATATTCATATAGATTGAGGCTTTGGTTGAGGAAAAAATTGCACAGGCCGCTTAAGCGTGAGATAGATTTGGAGCAATAGTTAGACTTTATAGTTTGATGTATTTTGTATATGATTTTGCGGGGAGAAAAAGGCTTTGACGGCGCCTTTTTCTCCCCGCTATTTTTTTTGTTGGGAGACTGGCAAGCGGCACGTAAGCTGACGCTTGCCAGTCTCCTCTATTATTGTTATTGTGAAGCAATTATTTAACTAGATTTACTGAAGCTTTCGGAATTTTTTTTGTTTTTTGTCATTGTTGTTTTTGTTTTTGTCGTGTCGTACTATCGCCCTCACTCTTTTGGTTTTGCGGTGTAGCCGAGCGTAAGAGCTTGCTTTACGAGAAATTTTTTTATTGTCGTTGCCGTGGTTGCTGTGTCGTACCCTCGTCTGCGCTCTTTTTATTTTTTAGCCTAGCGTAAGCGGCAAAGCGCTTGGTCTTTACGAGAAATTTTTTCGCCAAGAGGGTAAGGGGAACTGGAAGTTTCGCTTGCCCTCACCCACGCGGGCGTGACAGTGCAGACTGTTGTCAGTTACGTCAAGAGTAGAGTCGGCGCGGGGGCGAAAAAAATTTTCGCATGGCGCGTGGCTAAAAAATAAAAAGGGAGCGCAAAAAAAATTATAAAGAGTTTGATAAAGAGAAGGGAAGTTATGAACTTTCGATGAGAAAGAAATAAATAAATTTTTAAAAAGGGACTTTAAGCGCTTGTTCTTAACCAAGAGGAAGTGCAAAAAATAAAAAGAAATAAATTAAATAGCGATATCTTTTTTGTCTCTCTTTTCCAGAAAAGAGAAGCAAGCTGTAAGTGTCGTTTTTTTAAGAGAAAGAAATTTCTATCTCTCTTTTTGAAAGAGGGAATCAAACTTCACGATGTCGTTAGTTTTCTGTTTCTCTTTTCCAGAAAAGAAATAATTTCCCACTCTTTTTACAAAAGAGCAGTCCTCCCTAAAATCTCACTTCAAAAATGTTAAAATATTCCAGTAAATGAAATTATTTTTAGTTTAAGCTAAAGGAGTTAACGATGCAAGATATACAAACAAAAAGCCGAACTTTTGAGACATTGCGTAGTCAAGATTTTATGTATATAGATAAAACAAAGCATATTTATGAGCTAGCCAAAAAAGAGGGGGCATACTTTCTTTCTCGACCGCGCCGCTTTGGAAAGTCTCTTTTGGTGTCGACTTTTGAAGCGC
>JAITCX010000216.1 GCA_031282945.1 Elusimicrobiota bacterium | reverse complement strand
TATTTAATGTCAAAGCGACATACTCTTCTCGTTTCCCATCCAATGAAATTTTTTTTCCTCACCGCATTATTATTTTATTATTGTGTTTGTCTTGTCGTTGTCGTGTCTTGTCTTGTCTTTGTCGTTGCCGTGTTGTACTTTCTCCCGCGCTCTTTTGGTTTTGCGGCGTAGCGGAGCGTAAGCGCTTGCTTTACGAGAAATTTGTTTCGCCAAGAGGGCAAGGGAAATTTCCAGTTTCTCTTGCCCCTCACCCACGCGGACGTGACAGTACAGACTGCTGTCAGTCACGTCAAGAGTAGAGTCGGCGCGGGGGCGAAAAAAATTTTCGCAAGCGCGGCGCCGCAAAACCAAAAGGTAGCGCAAAAAAAATATAAAGAGTTTGATAAAGAGAAAAGAAGTTATGAACTTTCAATGAGAAAAAAATGAATTTTAAGAAAAAGGATTTTGGCGTTGGTCTTTCATAAAAAGGGAGCGCAAAAAAATAAAAAGAAATAAGTTTAAATAGCGTTACTTTTCTGTTGTTATTTTGTAGAAAAAAGAATTAAGTTACATGTGTCGTTAGAAGTTTTGTTTCTTTTTCAAAAGAAATAATTTAAAGCTCTTTTTTATAAAAGAGTGGAGTGTCGTTAGTTTTTCTGTTTCTCTTTTTTCAAAAAGAGAAAAACGTCTCGTCTTTAGTTTTCTATTTCTCTTTTCAAAAAGAGAAAAACTCCCCGCCATAACGGCGTGGAAATAAAACCTGCTCTTTAAAGAGCAAAGGAGATAATATGAGAATAGTTTTAGTGTGCAATGCAGGAATGTCAACTTCTGTCTTAGTGCAGAAAATGCAGAAAGCCGCGCAAGCTAAACAGATTGAGGCGGATATCGCCGCTTATTCTGTGGAAGTTTTGGAGGACTTGCTGTCTAAGGAAAAAATTGACGTGGTTTTGATTGGGCCTCAAATTAGACATATGAAACCCAATATTGAAGCCGCTGTCAAAGACAGATGTCCCGTCGCTCTCATAGACATGAGAAACTACGGCACCATCAACGGCGAAGCTGTTTTGCAGCAAGCCATTGACCTAATTGAAAAGAAGTAAACCATTTTGTTGTAGAGGAGTGGTTGTTTGCAAAGCGGCAAGCTGTATGTTGCGGCTTATTCTTGACACAGGAGTAGAAAATGCAGAAGTTTATTGAAAAATTGGAAAAGTTGTTGATGCCTCTTGCGAATGTCGTTTCAAGCAATAGGTATTTGTTGTGCATGAGAGATTCTTTTAGCACGCTTTTGCCGTTTATTATCGTGGGTTCAATTTTTGGAATTTTAAACTGGGTGGTCTTTGAACCAACCGGCACAATTCTCGGACCCGGCGGCTTAAACTTGGGAAAACTTTTTACAGGCCTAGAAGGCGATGCATACATGGCCACTGGATTTGTCGCGGTTTGCATACAGATTCAGCTGCTTTGCGGGGCTGTCGTCACCGTAACGCTCGGCGTGTTTTCTTTGCTTTTGGCGGCAGTATTTGGATATCGTCTTGCAAAAATGTGGAAAGCTGATGAACCATTGCTGGGCTGCGCAGTGGCATTAGTGGCTTATTTATTAGTTACTCCGCATCAGGTTTCAACGCTTGTTGAGACGGTAACCGCCACTGGCTCTACAGGATTGACGGAGCAGTTTATCTCCGCTATGCCGATATCGTATTTTGGAACTTCGGCCGTACTAACTTCAATTATTGTTACGACTTTCGTCACTTGGCTTTTTGTGTCGCTTGCCAAAAATCCCAAGCTCATCATTCAACTTCCTCCAAGCGTTCCATCGGCGGTATCAAAATCTTTCGCTGTAGTTTTGCCTGTATTTATTGTTTTGCTTGTGGTAACTTTTGTCCGCTCATTTTTATTGTGGATCGGACAGGGCGCGGTAAATGATGTTTTGTATGCTGTAATTCAAGCGCCGCTTTTAAATTTCTCGCAAGGACTTGGTTTTGCTTTATTGTATCAGTTCCTCGCTTGGTTTTTTTGGTGGTTTGGAATTCACGGCCACAATGTTACTGCGGTTATTCAAAACATGGTTTATTTTCCCGCTCAGCTTGCAAATCAGACGGGCGAGGCAAACTATATTTTCAGCAATGGCTTTTTTGAATCAACTCTCGGCTTTGTTTTGGCGCTTCCAATTTCCATTTTCTTGGTGTCAAAACGCGCGGATTGGCGGGCAGTCGCAAAGCTTGGCACGCCTGCAATGTTATTTAATATTCAAGAGCCTTTGATGTTTGGAATTCCAATCGCTTTAAATCCTATTCTTCTCATTCCCTATGTTATTTCTCCTCTGTTAAACACCGTGTTGGGCTATATTTTAATAAGCGCGGGCATCGTTCCAATATTTAAATATGTCGTGCCTTGGACAATGCCTATGTTCTTTGGCGGTTTGCTTGGAACAGGATCTGTTTTTGGCGGACTTTATCAACTTCTCTGCTTAGCTTTGGACGTATTAATTTTTATTCCTTTCGTCATGGCGGCAAACTCAAGCGCTCAAAATGCGCCTGTAGAAGAGAAATAAAATTCGCTGCAGTTAATTCGTTTTGTTTGACTGCCCTGAGGAAAACTCGGGGCAGTTATTTTTTCTAAAAGAGGCGCTATGAACAATATAAAAATTTCTAGAGCGTTGGGGCTTTTCATAGATTACATTGTGTGGTATATTGCATTTGTGGTTATTTTGCTGGCTTATGTTATGAAGACGTCTGGGGTTGATGTTGTTGGAAGCGGGGAGGACTATACGCAGCTTGCCGAGCAAGCGCGGCGCGCTCCCTATGTGTACATTTATTATATTCTGTTTTTGTTTGCTTATGAAATTCTCGTCCCGCTTTTTTCGGATGGGAGAACCTTATCTAAGTTAATTTTAAAATTGAAAATTATTCCTGTCCGTCCCCAGCAAATAATTATAAGGGGTCTGGTAAAACTTATAATTGTAAATCCGTGTTTGGCATTTACAACTTTGCTTGCGGTATATTTTGGGTGGACATTTTTTATAGTTGATGTATTTTTTGGTATCTTTTTGGTTGATATAGTTATAACTATTATAACGGGATCATCTTTACAAGATAGGCTGGCGCGCACAGAAATTGTGAGCATAAAAGGAGAAAAAAATGGATTGCAAGTTTGACAAAAATTTTTGGTGGGGGGCTGCAAGTTCGGGTCCTCAAACTGAAGGTTATTATAATAAAGCTCATTTAAACATTATGGATTTGTGGTATAAAACGGATCCGCAAGATTTTTTTGACGGCATTGGACCGTTTACCGCTAGCGAATTTTGTAAATATTATAGAGATGACATCGCTAAATTTAAAGAGTTGGGGTTCAATTCTTTTAGGACGAGTTTGCAGTGGTGCCGTTTGATTGATGATTTTTCTAAGGGGACGGTCAACAAAGAGGGGAGAGAATTTTATGACAATTTAATAAATGCATTATTAGACAATGGCATTACGCCTCTTATAAATTTATATCATTTTGATATGCCTGCGGATCTTTTTTTAAAATACGAGGGTTGGTTGAGCAGAGATGTAATTGATATGTTTGTAAAATATGCTCAGACCGCTTTTGAACTTTTTGGCGATAGGGTTAAATATTGGTCGGTTATAAATGAGCCGATAGTGCAGCCTGAGGCTGGATATTTATATGGGTTTCATTATCCAAAGTATGTTGGCAAAGGGGCGGAAGCTGTGCAGATGATTTACAATTTAGCTTTTGCAACGTCCAAAACTATTGAAGCTTTTAGAAAAAGCAAAGCCTATAAAAATGGGGGGCAGATTTCCACCATTTTAAATTTAACGCCGACATACACTCCCACTGATTCGCCTGAGGACAAAAAAGCGAGAGAATTTGTAGACGATTTTTTTAACAATGTTTTTGTTGAATCTGCAATTAATGGAACTTTTCCGCCAAATTTAGTTGAGGCATTAAAGCGCGACAATGTTTTATGGAAAACGCAAAATAGAGATGCTGAAATTATCAGGGACAATACCGTAGATTTTTTAGGCGTAAATTATTATCATCCTCGGCGTATTCAAGCGAGAAAAGATCCTTTGCCTAAAGAATTTCAAGGAGCTTGGATGCCCGATATTTATTTTCAGGATTATGAATGGCCTGACAGAAGGATGAA
>JAITCX010000113.1 GCA_031282945.1 Elusimicrobiota bacterium | reverse complement strand
GCTTCAACTTTTTTCGTCTTTGCATCAAACTTTATAATTTTGGCCTCAACTTCATCGCCCACCGCAAAAATCGGAATGTCTTTATCCATCCTCTCTGTTTTAGTGGAACTCGCCTCATTATGTTTTATTAAAGCTTCAATGCCGGGAGCAATTTCTATAAAGTACCCAAAATCCGATACCTTTACAACTTTCCCGCGCACAATCGCTCCTCTCTTATATTTCTTATACGGGTCTTGCTGCAAATGTTTTATAGACAATGAAATCTGCTGCCTCTGCGGACTAACCTCTAAAACAACAACTTCAACTTCATCGCCTTTTTTTACAACATCCGCAGGATGATTGATCTTTTTTGTCCAAGAAAAATCGCTTATATGCACCAAACCTTCAATGCCTTCCGGCAATTTTACAAAGGCGCCAAAAGGCGTAATATTTTGAATAGAACCTTTCACCCTCGCTCCCGGCGCATATCTCTTATAAACATCATCCCACGGATTTGGCAAGGTCTTTTTAACTGAAAGCGTAATCTTTCTGCTCTCAGGATCCACTGCAATAATTTGCGCTTCTATTTCCGCATCTTTTTTAATTTGACGCCTAAATGTATACTCGCTGTCATTCCAAGCATACTCTGAAGCTGGCAAAAATGCATCTACCGTATCGTCAATTTTTACAAAAGCTCCCCGCTCCATTATGGAAACAACGCGTCCTTTGACATTTAAACCTACCGGAAATTTTTCGGTGATGCTGTCCCAAGGATTTGGCATGAGAGATTTCAAGCTCAAAGAAATTTTTTCTTTTTCCCTATCAAATTTTATAACCTGAACTTTTATCGTCTGCCCCTCTTTTAAAATTTGAGCGGGATCAACTTTATGCCAAGCCATTTCCTCTGCATGCAAAAGTCCGTCTATCGCGCCCAAACTTACAAAAGCTCCAAAAGGTTTTGCCTTTTCGCCTTTTAAGTATGCAAAATTTGAAACAACTCCTTCTAAAACTTGACCTTCTTGTAAAGTTTCCAACATCTCTTTTCTCTTTTGAGTTCTCTGCGATTGGAGAGCTTTACGCCGAGAAACAATTATCTCGCGTTTTGCTTTGTCCAATTCAGCGGCAAACTCAAAAGTCTTGCCTATATAATTTTTAAAATCTTTTTCAGCCACAAAACGCAAATCCAATTGCGAGCCGGGCAAAAAAGCCTGCGCTCCCTCTAAGTCCACAATAAAGCCGCCCTTTATGGACTTTGTAATTGTGCCCTTAATCGGTTCTTTAGATTCTATAAGCGATAAAACATGCGCCCACTTTTCTTTTTTTATAACTTCTTTTCTGGAAAGTCTGGGCTGGCCGCGAAGATCCATAATTTTTACTCTTACTTTTTGACCGACTTTCAGTTCAGGCGGATAAACGCCGTCCTCATAATCAGACTTCAAAATTATTCCTTCCGCTTTTAACCCTAAATCAACCAAAAATCCATCATTGTTTTCTGCAATGATCTCGGCCTCTATTTCCTTCCCAACTCCAATATCACGCGGCCCCTGCGTTTGTTTCATCAAATCTTCCATGCTCTCGCTAGGCTCTTCAAATTTTGTCTGTTGAGTATTTAAATTTTTACTTTCCATTGCAAATCTCCTCTATTTTTTCGTTAACTTCTTTTATTACCCAATCAGGCGTAGACGCGCCTGCAGTAATTCCAACCGTTCTCACCTCCTTAAACCAATCTTTAGAAATATCTTTAGCGCTTTCTATGTGATATGTTTTTACCCTTTTTTCACAAATCATCGCAAGTCTTGTTGTGTTTCCGGAATTTCTGCCTCCTACAACAATCATTGCATCCGCTTGCATTGCTATTTTGTCCGCCTCTACTTGTCTCTCAAAAGTCGCTTTGCAAATAGTATTAAAACTCTTTACTTGGGCGCGTTTTTTTAACTCCGTAATTATAGCTTCAAAATTAGCTTGGGTCTGCGTTGTCTGACTCACAACAGCTACATTTTTAAGGTTTGGAATACGACCAACATCCTCCACATTTTCAACTACAATACAATTTTTTCCATAGGATCTGAGAGCTACAACCTCTGGATGAGCTTTCTCTCCCACAATAATAATTGTATCGCCTGTATCTGAAAGTTTGCTAACTATATCTTGCGCTTTTTTAACAAAAGGACAGATTGCATCAATTAAAACAATGTCTTTACGTTTAAACAACTCTTCGTGCAGTTCTTGGCTAATGCCATGAGTGCGCAAAAGTAAAACTCCGTCTTTAATGTTTGCCGAGGCGCTTTCGGCTTTCAAGGGTTTTATCCCCATTTTGGCAAGCCTCTCTACTTCTTGAGGATTATGTATCAGCGGTCCAAAAGTATAAACGAATTTATATTTGTAAACCGCTTCTTGAGCAAGCTCAACAGCTCGTTTAACGCCAAAACAAAAACCAGCTTTTTTTGCAATTTGAATTTTAATTTCCATTTAATGCAGCCACAACATCGGATTGTCCGGTTCATCGCCCAGTCTTATTTCAAAATACAAAACATTGTTTTCACCCGAACCAAGCCGCGCTATATTCTGCCCCCGTCTAACCCTATCGCCTATTGAAACGCTCACATCCGTAAGCATGCCGTAGACGCTAAAGAAATTTGAATGTTCAATAATAATAACTTTTCCATAAGAACTGATATTGCCTCTAAATACTACAACGCCGTTTTCCACGCTCTTTATCGCAGCGCCTGAGGCCGCTTTAATTTTTATGCCGTTTCTAACAACATAAGTGTCCAGTTCAGGATGTTTTGCCCGCCCAAAGTTTTCTATTATCACCCCTTTTACCGGCCAATCCAGCGAGGTTCTTCTTGACGAACCTGAAATGGTAGGCGGCGGCGCGGCGGGAGGCGGCGAAATTGTTGCGGCAGGAGGCGCCGCCGAAATGCTGGCTTGAGCTTTTTTCTTCGCCTCTTCTTGGCGCTTGCGCTCCTCTTCTTGTTTTTGTTTTCGTATGCTTTCAGCTATTAAACGATCTATTATTTGCTGCAATTGCTTTGCGCTTGCCTGTAATTTTTTTAAGTCGGTTTCAGCTTTTTGTCTGGCTTGAGAAGTGGATTTTAAAAGTTTAGTTTTTGCATCCGCCAAACTTTTTCTCTGCGCAATCAAAGAGCTTTCTTTTTTACGCAAATTCAAAAGATTTTGTTTTGCGTCTTCCCATTTATCCATTTCCTGCCAAGATATATTTGCCGTTTTCACTTGTTTGTTTAAATTCGCCTGATTATATTCTAACCCTTTTTGCCTAATTTTATATTCAACAGGCTCTTGATCATAAGTTTTCACAAGAACCATTTTATTATATTGTAAAACCGCTTGGGAAATATCCAAGCTGATTGCATCTTTTTGATGCGTTGCATGGTCGTATCTTTGAGACGCGCCCGTCAAATTCTTTTGGGCGTTGGCAATATCGTTTGCAATGTCTTTTATCTTTTTTTCAGCTTCATTTATTTGTTTGTCCAATTCCTGAACTTCTCTTTTAAATGTCCGCTCATCTTTTGCAAGCTTGTCTTTTTCAATTTGTTTTTGTTTTATAGATTTTTGAACGGATGCCAACTTTTGCGTCTGCGCATCTATTTCTTGACCATAGCTAAAGCTCGATGAGAAAATGTTTAAAAGTAAAAATAAAATTAAAAATACCCGCGAGCTGTTCATCATTTTGTAAATACTGTCGCCGCCAAGGCGGCTAAAACAATTGGCGCAAAACTTGCAATATCTAAAGCAAAAGGCAAGAGAAAAAATTCTGAGGCAAACCATACAATGCCAAAACCGCAAATTCCTGCAAGCATATACATTCCAAAAGTCAAAAAGAAATCTCCAATTTGCCAGCTCTGCGTAAAACTAATGACAAAAAAGGATATTATAAAAAATAATGCAAAAATTCCTACCACGCCAAAAGCGATATAACGATAAATTGAAAGTTGAGTCAAAAGGCGCCCGTATTTCAAAAATGCGTTTTTATCAAATGCCAATTCGTCCGTTCCGTCCACTTTATATACATCTTTTTCAAGCGCAGTCAGAGATTCCTGAGTGGGAGTTTTTATTGGAAAAGCAATCACATAACCTTCAAAAGCGGTTGCAGTGTCTCCAACGGTAATAGTTGCCAAATATGGATTTTTTTCTATAGCCCTTTTATAAACTTCACTGGCAGCGACAACTTCTTTAACCTTTACAATATCAAGAGCTTCAAGCTGCGAAGCAAATTCAACAGGGTCTTGCACATTTTTTGTAAAAAATACATACATATTTAAAGTTTTGCCAAGCTCGTCAACTTCCGTTAATAAACCGTCATAATAATTTACAAGCGTAACAAAAAACGCCGTCAAAACCATGGCGGAAAAAAACTTTAATATTTTGGAAATTATTAGACCGAACTCCTCCATCCTTTCTCCTTTTTAGCTTTTGCTAAAATCCAAACTTCTTTTAGAAAAAGAAGCAAAAAACGACTTTTGAAAACTTAATTCTCTCTTTGGAAAAGAGAGACAGAAATTTCTTTTCCTTTTTAAAAAGAAACAAAACCTAACGACACTTGCAACTTGCTTCCCTTTTCTACAAAAGAGAAACAGAAAATTAACGCTCCTTAAACTTATTTCTTTTTATTTTTTTGCGCTCATTTTTGATTAAGGACAAGCGCTTAAAATCCTTTTTTTAAAATTAATTTCTTTCTCATTGAAGGTTCATAACTCCCTTTCTCTTTATCAAACTCTTTATATTTTTTTTCGCGCTCATTTTTTATTTTTTAGCCACGCGCCATGCGAAAATTTTTTTCGCCCCCGCGCCGACTCTACTTTTGACGTGACAGACAGCAGTCTGTTCTGCCACGCCCGCGTGGGTGAGGGCAAGAGAAACTTCCAGTTTCCCTTGCCCTCTTGGCGAAAAAAATTTCTCGCATAGACAGGCGCTTTGCCGCTT
>JAITCX010000248.1 GCA_031282945.1 Elusimicrobiota bacterium | reverse complement strand
GGAGTTTTTAGTTCCTGCTCAAAAAAGAATTCAGATGAAATTGTTGTAAGGGTGGGGCTTGTGGGCGAGAAAAATCCTCAGTGGGATTTGATAAAAGAGAAAGTCAAAAAAGATAATATAAAACTTGAACTTGTGAAATTTGGAGATTATGTCCAACCCAATGCCGCCTTACAAAACGGCGAAATTGATATGAACGCTTTCCAACATTTTGCCTTCTTGGAAAATGAAATTAAAACAAAAAATTATCAGATCGTTTCCATTGGAAAAACTATCATCGCCCCAATTGGTTTGTTTTCTAAAAAGATTCAAGATATCAGCGAATTGAAACAAGGCGATTCAATTGCTATTCCAAATGATGTTGTAAACGGCGGGCGCGCTTTGTTAGTTTTGCAAACCGCAGGATTAATTAAAGTGAGTCCAAAAGGCGGAAAACTCCCCAGCGTGTCAGATATAACAGACAATCCTTTGAAACTAAAATTTGTAGAAGTTGAGGCTGCCCAAACTCCTAGGTTATTAGACGATGTTACCGCGGCATTTATAAACGGCGGCCATGCAGTTGATGCGGGATTAAACCCTGAACGCGATAGTCTTTTGTTGGAGCGCCAAGAGGAAGGTCAAGATAATCCTTATATAAATCTTATAGCTGTAAGAGCGGACGATATCAATAATCCAATTTTCTTAAAGATAGTTGATGCCTATCATAGCGATGATGTTGAGGAAGTAATTTTAAAAGAATTCAACGGGGCGTATTTGCCAGCGTGGAAATAATTTTTTAAAATATAAGGTTATACCGGCGGCCAGCGTTAAACGTTGGCCGCTTATTTTATTTATAGGCATTACTTAAATTTAAAGGGGCATCAAATGGAAAATCTTGGCTATTACAATGGACATACCGACATTATAGAAAACATAAAAATTCCTATAACGGATAGAGTCTGTTGGTTTGGAGACGGCATTTACGAGGCGTCGCTTGCGGGCAGAAAAATTTTTGCATTGGACGAACATTTAAACAGATTATTTGCAAGCGCAAAAGGCATAGATATAGAGCCGCCGCATTCAAAAAAAGAGTTTGAAGTTTTGTTAAACGATTTGACAAAAAAAGTAAAAGGCGATCTAAAACTTGTGTATTGGCAAGTTACGAGAGATGGGGGCTTGAGAAATCATGCTTATGATGAAACCCTCAAGGCAAATTTATTGATTACAATTAGAAAGATTGACATGCCCGATAAAGACATTCCTTTGAGTTTGATTACATTAGAGGACAAGCGCTATAAAATGTGCAATATAAAAACCTTAAATTTACTGCCCAATGTTTTAGCTATGCAGATTGCAAAAAATGCAAAATGCGGCGAGGCTGTTTTTGTGGGTAACGGTTTTGTGAGGGAATGTTCTCATAGCAATATTCATATTATAAAGGACGGAATATTTAAAACGCATCCAGCCGACAGTAGAATTTTAGCTGGAATTGCCCGCGCTCATTTGATAAAACATTGCCAAACTTTAGGCATCCCTGTGGAATTTAATGCGTTTACTTTGGGACAATTATATCAAGCCGATGAAGTTATAGTTACAAGTTCGAGCCAAATTTGTTTGAGGGCAAACTTTGTAGACGGCAATGCCGTGGGGGGACGCGCTAGCAAGATTTTTGAGAATTTGCAGATGCTTGCTTATAGCGAATTTTATGAGGGGATAAAATGAACGCCGCCTCTTTTTGCGCCCAAGTCAATCAAGCGGCATATGTTTTAGGCAAGGAATATTTCAAATGAGCGATATACCGTATAAACTAGTGCGGTCCCGCCGCAAAACTCTTGCCTTAACCATTGACAGTTCGGCTCAACTTGTAGTGCGTTCCCCGATGAGATTGAGCGAGGATATTATTCGCGAGTTCATCCGCAAAAAAGCCCATTGGATAGCCGCCAAACAGCGCCAGATAAATGATTTTGCAAGCAAGCAAAGTCCTCTTGTTTTAGCAGACGGCGAAAATATAATGTATTGCGGAAACTCTTATGCCGTATCGCGCGGCGGAGTTTCTGAGGTGGTTGTGGAAGATAGATTTATTAAAATTCCTGAAAGCATGACGATTAAAGATTTTGCCAATTGGCTGCGTAAACAGTGCAAAATTATTGTTTGCCAGCGCCTTAATTATTATGCAAATTTTATGGGCGAAAAATATGTTTCTGTACGTTTCTCGGGGGCGAGATCTCGGTGGGGTTCTTGCGGAGCGCGCAATACCTTAAACTTTGCTTGGCGGCTTGTGATGTGTCCGCAGTTTGTTATTGATTATGTTATTGTGCATGAACTTTCGCATATCGCACATAAAGATCATAGCGCAAGGTTTTGGGGGAGGGTCTCCACAGTGATGCCCGATTACAAACAAGCGCAAGATTGGCTGCGCTTAAATCGTAGGTTGATGGACATCATATAAATGTTTTATGGAAAAATTTTGATATTTAGCAACAGTTAAAAAGGAGTTTTTATGCCCGCATTATCCAAAAGATTGGACGGTTTCGGCGAATCTGTTATCAGGCAGATGACGAGAATTGCTTTGCAGTATAATGCCATAAATTTATCGCAAGGGTTTCCAGATTTTGACCCTCCCATAGAGTTGACCTCATCGTTAAAAAATATTTCAAGCGCAGGTCCGCATCAATATGAAATAACTTGGGGGGCGCCGCTTTTTAGACAAAAACTTGCTCAAAAACAGAGCGCTTTTATGAACATGAAAATAAATCCCGATGAAAATATTGTTGTGACTTGCGGAAGCACTGAGGCGATGATGGCGGCGATGCTTTCCGTTTGCGAGGCGGGCGATAAAGTTGTGGTTTTTTCGCCTTTTTATGAAAATTATGGAGCGGATGCAATTTTGTCGGGAGCCGTTCCAATTTTTGTGGAATTAAAATTGCCCGATTTATCTTTTGATCCAGCTGAACTTGAGGACGCTTTAAAGCAAGGAGCTAAGGCTATAATTTTATGCAATCCTTCAAATCCCACAGGCAAAGTTTTTTCTTATGATGAACTAAAAATAATATCTGAGCTTGCAAAAAAGTATGATGTTTTTGTCATTACAGACGAGGTCTATGAACATATAGTTTATAAACCGTACAAACATATTTATACGGCAAGCCTTGAGGGGATGTTTGAGCGGACAATTTCTTGCAGCTCGCTGTCAAAAACTTATTCAATTACGGGGTGGCGTTTGGGATATATCATTGCTCCCAAAAATGTAATTGACGTCTGCAAAAAAGTGCATGACTTTTTAACGGTTGGGGCGGCCGCTCCGCTGCAGCATGCGGCAATCGCTGGTCTTATTTTTGACAATGCATACTATGATAATTTAGCTTTACAATATGAACGCAAACGCACGATTTTCCTCAACGCTTTAACGGATGCAGGGTTAACCTTTTTAAAACCTCAAGGGGCTTATTATACTTTAGTAGACATTGAAAAAATAAATCCGTATAAAACCGATTTAGAATTTTGCAAATGGTTGATAAAAGAAGTTGGGGTGGCGGCGGTTCCGGGTTCAAGTTTTTTTCATAAGAAAGTAAATAAATATATCCGTTTTCATTTTGCAAAAAAAGAGGAAACTTTAATTGAAGCTGGCAAAAGATTGGCGGGCTTGAGAGAGAAGTTAAAGGCGGGGAAATAAATTTATAGGTGTCAATATCTTTTGCCGTTTCAAAAAGGAATTTTATTTTTCTATTATTGACATTGGATCTCTGAGGGCATCGTCTTGGCTATAATAATATTTTTCTATTTCACGCGTTGTTAACCCAACAAGTTCATGGCTTAAATAATGTATCCATGTAGGTTCCTGATGAATAGAGAGGTCATGGCGTCTGCTCCAATAGTCCGGCTGGATGGGCTGTTGATCTTTTAAATCGTAAAAATATTTATAATCATGCACTGCAATTTTTAAGTCTGAGCGGGGAATTCCTTTATCTAAAATAATATTTGCCAAATAGTTTAATGTTTGGCCTGAATCAAAAATATCGTCTACCAATAAAACTTTGTCGCCGATTCTTAAATAATCGGGGGAATATGTCCAACCGTCAACGGAAACTTTTTGCGAGTGTCCAATATCGCCGTATGATCTTGCCACCACAGCGGCATAGTAGACGGGGCGTCTTGGGGGCTGCGTGTTTTTGCAAATTATTTTGAAGTATTCGCTTATCACATTTCCAAGATAAGCCCCCCCGCGCAAAGAAACGTATATTACATCTGGAAAAAACCCGTCTTTAAAAATTTTGTCTGCAAGTTTGATAGCATTGTTTCTCACCTCGTCATAGGTTAGAAAAGTTTTAATCATAGCAAAAGCTCCTTTTGTTGCGGCTAAACGCCGATTTATATATTAAATTAACAACTTTTAACTATTGGGTTTTCATTATATTATAGAAAATTTATAGAATTTAAGTTTTGCAATTTACATTTTAATTAAATGTATTAAAAATAATATTATTTTTGCGTTTTATAAATTGAAAATATTGAAAATTTAATTGCCTCTAAAGGACAAATGATGTTAAAAAAAATTCAAAGCGTTTTAAGAAATTTTCCGCATTTATT
>JAITCX010000207.1 GCA_031282945.1 Elusimicrobiota bacterium | reverse complement strand
TTAATGAATAATTTTTTTCATCACTATTTATCAATGAAACATAAAAAATATATTAATGAAAAATCAGTTTATGATGAATTTAAAAACTATTTTAAAGAACATATTTTAGATACGGAGAATTTATGCGAAGATATTTTAAAGTTTTCCAAATATTACGCCGATATGCGTTTGAATAAACAAGACGATAATGCTGAACTTAATTGCCTTTATGCAGAAATTAAAGATGCAAAAATGACCGTAGTTTATCCACTCCTAATGAAAGTTTTAGATGATTATAATAACGAAAAAATAAGTCAAAAAGAATTTTGCGAAGTTATTAATCTTTGCTTGAGCTATTATTTTAGGCAAGTTATTTGCAATGCGGCTACAGCGGGAAACAATAAGTTTTTTTGTTCGATTTTAAAAGAGATAAAAGAGGATGATTATATAAATTCCATTAAAGCTTATTTTAAACTTCAGCAAGGCGGCAAAAAATTTCCAACTGATGAGGAATTTAGGACCGCTTTTGAAAAGAAAGATATTTTTCATACAGATAAGTGCAAACAAATATTAACCCATTTGGAAATTTTTAATAATTATAAAAATGCTAGCTTGGAGTCCTTAAACAAAAAATCTATTGAACATATTGTTCCGCAAAATAAAAATTTATCTCCAGAATGGGAAAAAGATTTAGGGGCAGATAAAATTGAAATTCAACAACAATATTTGCATACCATTGGGAATCTTACGCTTACAGGTTATAACTCCAAATTAAGCGATAGCCCCTTTTTAAAAAAACTTGAAATGGAAAATGGTTTTAAAGAAAGTAATTTAAAATTAAATAGATATATTATTGAGCAAAAAACATGGGGTTTGACGCAAATAGAAGATCGGGCGCAAGAGCTTTCAGCATTGGCTTGTAGGGCATGGCCGTATCCTAATATTGCTGATGATATATTGAAAAAATATCAAGAAAGTAAAGAGGGCAAAGAGCAAATAATAGATGATAGCTTAATAAAATATGAGAACAGATTGGGAGTAAATTCAGCGAAATATTTAAAAGAAATTGAAAGTAAAATTTCTCAATTAGACAATCAAATAACAAGAAAATTCAATAAATATTACATTAGATATTTTGATTCAGAAGGAAATTGTTTTGTGGAAATACAACCTTTAAAAGATGCGCTAAATATATTTGTCAATATTGATTTTGATAAAGTAAATGATCCAAAAAAAATGTGTAAAGATTATTTTAATTTGGGCAAACTTAGTAACTATAATACAAGATTGCAATTGAAAGATTTCTCCGAAATAAATTATGCGGCAGATATCATTAAACAGGCGTTTGAGCAAGATGAGTAAAAACTAAAATTAAAATAGATTAAAGGGTTAAAGGGGAAGTTTATGGAAGCAAAAATTGAAAGCATTGATGAATTTTTTGGGGGATCAAAACAATTGGTAGTTCCAATTTATCAAAGACCGTATAGTTGGGAAAAAGATCAATGGACTAGACTTTGGAAAGATATAATTGCTTTGCATAATAAAAATAAAGACATTGATAAAAGATTCCGCCAAGATTATTTTATCGGTTCGGTGGTTTACAAGAAAGATAAAGTAGACGGCGTAAATATATATGAAATAATAGACGGCCAGCAACGCCTTGCCACTTTGTATATTTTAAATATCGCCTTGAGAGATTATTTAAAAGAATTATCTCCTAATGATACGCGGGTAAATGTAGAAACAATAATGGATATATTTCTGGTCAATAATAGTCGTAATAATCCACGGGAGAGAAAGAAATATTATAAATTGTTGCTTGGCGTTGCCGATGAGGAAGCCCTTAAAAATATTGTGGATTCTAGTATATCTCAACGTGATGAAGAGTCTTTGATTTGGGCATGTTATAAATTTTTTAGGGATAGAATTGTCAAAAAAGATATTTCTCCCAAAGCAATTGAGGAATGTATATATAACCTTAAAGTAGTTTCTATTGCGCTTGATCAGCAAAAAGATAAACCGCAAGAAATTTTTGAGAGTATCAATTCAACAGGCAGAGCATTGCGCGGAGCGGATCTGATTAGAAATCTGGTGCTTATGGGGTGGAATGAAACAGAGCAAAATTACATATACAATGATTATTGGATAAAAATAGAAGATTGTTTACAGAATAAAGATGAGGAATTAGAAAATTTTTTCCGCTATTACCTTATAATGAAAAATGAAACATTGATAGAGGAAAATAAAGTTTATGAAAAATTTAGCGAACATTACAAAAGAAGCGTAAAAACAATAAATGATGCAAAGGATTTATGTGGGGATATTTTGAAATATTCCAGATATTATGAATCTTATAAATCTCGTAAAAACAGTAATAAACATCTTCAAAAAATATATGATGAATTAGGGAGAATAGATAGAGATGTTATTTGTCCGCTCCTGTTAAAATTTTTAGGAGATAGGGATGGAAAATTGATAAAAACAGATGAGGATTTATCTGAAATTATTAGATTATGCATAAGTTATATTGTCCGACTTTCTACCTGTAAGATATCAACAAATAATATTAGAGATACATTTGTTTCTATGATGAAAAAAACAAATCAAACAGATTATTTAAATTCCATTAAAGCTTTTTTTGTTTTACTGACTGGCAATAAAGAGTTTCCTAAAGATTCTGATTTTAAGGCGTCTTTGTGTACAAGAGATAGTTATTCTTTCAAAATAATTCGCTATATATTGGAGAGTTTAGAATTTTCTATGAGAGGAACAAAAGGAATAAAAATAAGTTTTGATGAGATGACGATTGAACATATTATTCCACAAGACATGTCTAAATGGAAAAAAGATTTAAAAACAGATCTAAAAAAGATTAGAGAGAAATATTTAGACACTATAGGAAATTTAACTCTTGTAACTAAATCGGCTAATGCTCAGCTTAGCAATCAACCTTTTTTACAAAAACTTAAAACTTTGGGGATTGCAAGTTCGGGTTTGAGAATAAATGATTATATTTGCAAGCAAAAAAAATGGAATATTAAACAGATAGAAGCGCGGGCAAAGTTATTGGCAGAGGAAGCATGTAAAGCTTGGCCATATCCGCAAATTTCTGGTGAGGATTTAGAAAAATATAATGAACCCCCAAGTAAAGACGAGGAAATGGCGATAGATGATTTGTCATTAACTCCAAAAGCTAAAAGAATATTAGAAAATGTAGATATGGAAATGATGCTAATAGATGATAATGTAGATAGAAAAATAAAAATTGGCGATGAGAAAGCTGATATAACAATTAGCTATTTTGATAAAAAAACAGATCATGTTTTTGCAGAAGTTTTTCCATTGGCAAGTATGGTAAATATATTTGCAACTATAAATATTGAGGATATTAATGATATTAGCGATATGGAAAAAATATGCGGCAAAGCGGAAAAAAATATTTATGGCGAAAGTCAAACAAAAATTATTCTTAAGTCATCCGTTAAGGTATCTGGCGCTGTAAACATTTGTAAAGAAGCTTTTGAAAAACCAAGTTCTGTGCTCTATATCCGCTAAAAATTGAGTTTTCTAAAACATTGCATTTAAGTAAAAAATAATGCAGAAAAAATAATAGTTTTTTATATTCGTTTAAGAAAAGAGAAAAACAATTTATTGGAATAGGGATGAGATGAAATGAAAAATATTTTCTGTTTTTTTGTTTGTTTTTAGCGGTACGGCAATATATAATAAAAGAATAACAAAACTTCCAAGTAAGAACTTACTGATTTAAAAAAAATAATTTTGAGGCGAGCTTAGTTGTGTTGTTTGCTGTTGTCTTTGTCGTGTCGTACTGTTGCTAGCGTTTTTTGTTGGGCGTCGCAATAAACCCTAATGCCAATCTTTG
>JAITCX010000193.1 GCA_031282945.1 Elusimicrobiota bacterium | reverse complement strand
GGCGAAAAAAATTTCTCGTAAAGCAAGCGCTTACGCTTCGCTACGCCGCAAAACCAAAAGAGCGCCCGAAAGGGTACGACACAACAAAGATAACAACAAAACAACAAAAAATCTCGCTTCCCCCCACTCCACATTTGCCCCTACCTTCCCGCCTGCGCATTTTGATTTGGCCGCCGGGCATTTTGAGTTGAACGTTGAACATTTTGTCTCAGCTGGCCGCCCTGACTTGACTGCTGTGCATTCCCGCTAGACTGCCGCGCCGGCGCAACCTGCCGACTTGCCGGCCGCGCCGCCCGATTTGCGTTTGCAGGCGCAGACGAAGGCGAAACCTGCGGCCTATTTCGCTCGTCCCATTCAATACCTATTTCCACCTTGTCGCCGCGCATTATCGTGCTGCGGGCTATGGTGATTTTCTGCTTGGGAATAGAATTCTTGGTAAGCGCTTTCATCACAACGTTTGACCGCTCAACCGTTAAAGCGCTCGGTCGAGCCGAGGAACTATCCTTGGAAATGTTTATCCCAATAGTAAGAACTACCCGCCTAAAACTCGGCCTCACTATTAATAAATGTTTTGCAAATCTCGCAAGTTCCGCCGAACTTTCTTTCGTAAGCCGAGACGAATTTTTCATAAATCTTAAAATCGGAATCTGCGGAATCCTCGTTGTGTAAACTTGCGGCCTTTTGGGAAGCGCAAACTGAATGTTTAATCCCGCATTGTAATTTATAAACTCATCATTTAATGCCATGTTAAACTGCATCCCAGCTTTTATAGATTTTGTCAAAACCGCATTCGCCCCTATCCCTCCGCCATAAAAAAATAAATTCTCCTCATCGCTCCTGACTTCAAAATTCTCCCCTAAATCTATAAACTCCGCTTGAAATTCATGCCTTGAGTTTAAATTTTGACCTGCAAAAACATTTATGAAAAAATCATACTTACCCGTTTTCTGCCTAAACTCAAAACCGCCTTTTGCCGTATGCTTTTGCAATACCCCAGAGCGCAAATATAAATCCGTTATCTTACCCTCTTTTTCCTCTACCGCTTCCATATCTATTTGATCAAACTCATACAAAATAAACGGACTTGCCGTCACCTGCATTTTTCTATTGCGCATTAGCAAAAAATCATAATCTAATTTTGCCGCGGCATTAAATCCCAAAGCATAAATATTTGATTGCGGATTATAAATCTCATCCAGTTTAATTTCACGCTTGGATGTCCCTTCCCAATATTTTGCGCCCGCTAGCGTCTGTATCCCAAAACCCTTAAAAGCAATATCTGCATATAGCCCGCCTTCTCCCATTAACAAATTTGCATTATTGTTTGCTTGATTGAAACTTTCCGCCGCTCCCCCTAGAAAAAATCCAGCACGCCATATGCGGTTTGCAAATAAATCTGCGCCAAGCTTTAAACCAATGCTTTGCAATTTAAAAATTCCTAAACTCTGTTGCGGTTTATTAAATTCTAAATTTGAATAATTTACATTTACCCAAGGTTTGTAAATATCGCCTTTAGAAATTTGCGTAAATAAAACTTCATTGCCGCTATAGAGCAAACTTGAAAAAATATTTGCTAAAAATACTCCGCTTAAATCATCAAAAATAAAACGCTGTTGGGACGCCTTAAGATTGGACGCCGCTGATCTTAAATATCTGTTGGAATTAAAAATGTCCTCTATCTCTTTTTGATTTTCTGAGTCCGCAATGTCTATATCCGCGCTAGCGGGACTTGGAGGCGGAGGGCTTGCAAAATTTTTTATATAAAGAGTTTTCTCCTCATCGTCAAAACGCAAAGCGTAATGCGAAGTGTCATAATTAAAAATATCCGTTACTGCATTTTCCAAAACACCATTTTGGTTTATGCCGAAAAAATCATAAGCCGAAATTATACCGATTTCATTTGAAATCCACCCATCCGTATCTAATTTATTTATCACTAAATTATTGCCCGCAAAAATTGTAACTGAACTTGTATTAATTTTGTCAGCGGCGCCATTTGTAAAATTTATATCCAAAATTAAATTTGCATTTAATGACAAGGTACTTATAAAAAGCTGGGTCCCTGCAGAATTATTCGCTAGAGAAAGCGTAGAATTATTTTCCATTGTTAAAACTGAAATGCTTGAAACGGCAGACTTAAAATTGACACTGCCCCCTTCAACAAAAAACGAAGTTGCTATTACGGAATTCTCGCCTGCAAAAACAAGCAACCCTTCTCCCCTTTTTTGCACAAGCCCATTGCCTGAAATCCTAACGCCGTTTGGCAAAGTATTGTTTTCATAAAAAATCATAGATCCCGTATTATCATAAAAACGAATATCGTTTAACTGAAAACCTGCTTTATTATTTACAAATGATACGTCGCTGTTTTCAAAAATTAAGAGCGCATTTGCTCCTATATAAACACCTCCCCCGCCGTTATTGCCGGAGGTATTGCCTGAAAAATCTACTGCAGAATTGACAAATGAAAAAGTTGAGCTATCTTTAAAATAAAGTGCTCCGCCCCGCGTGGCGCTATTATTTGTAAAATTTATACTGGAATTTACAAACGAAGCGCTTGAGTTACTTTTAATATAAAATACTCCTCCGCCCTCACCACCCCTATCACTATTATTCTTGAAACTTAATGTAGAATGAGCCACTGACATAAAAGCCCTATAAAGATGAACTACCGCCCCAGTCCCTCCACTATTATTACTTATAAAATTTGCCGCAGAATTAGAAAATGAAATAATTGACCCGCCGTTAGCAAAAATTACTCCGCTAGCATTATCCCCCTTGTTATTTGTAAAAAATAAATTGGAATCTATAAAAGACATATTTGATCCGCCTCTAGCGGCAACTACAATACCCTCTATACCGCCTACTAAAGTATTGTTTGCAAAACTTGCAGTGGAATTAATAAATGCAATGGAGGCCGCGGCTCCATCAATATTAATTATTCCGCCAGAATTGTTGGTTGTTGTTAGGCTATCCGTGTTGCTTGAAAAAAGAACATTTGCATTTATAAAATTAATTTTTGAACCGCCGCCGCCGTAAATACCCGCGCCCCCGTTGCCGCTGGTTGCGATGAGATTATTAGAAGAGAATTCAATATTTCCTGAAAAAGTAAGATTTGATTGATTAGTATTAAATACCCCTCCGCGAATATTGTCTGTTTTTAAAAAACCTATAAATGAAATATTTTTAAATGTAATTGACGATCCATTTAAAATAAAACCTAAATTTTCAAACTGCTGAGAATCCATAATATTACCGCCGCCGTCAACTGTAAAATTATTGCTTTGGGTAGAACCAATAGACTCAGTGTCTACAGCGTAAATATCATTAAGTAAATTAAGCGTTGTTCCCTCGGAAATGCTTTGATAAGCGCTTATAAATCCAGCCCAATCATCTACATCTACACCATAAACCTTTGAAGACAAAACAAATAAAACTGCAAAAACTAAAAAAATAAAAATATAAGTAAAATAATTTGATAATTTAAAGGAGAATTTTTTTATAATAGATGATATGAAATTGCAGCGGAATTTTAGATTTGCCCAAAAATGCAAAAAAGAAAAC
>JAITCX010000188.1 GCA_031282945.1 Elusimicrobiota bacterium | reverse complement strand
TTGGAAAAGTATTTTAAAGATTATATAGGCGCTCTTGCGAAAAATTATTCGTGGTCAAAAGAAAAAACTTTAGAAGCTATAAAATTTTGGTACGGCGGTTATTCTTGGGACGGCAAAACGTCAATCTATAATCCAACTTCAATCCTCAAATTATTTTCGGAAAATACTTTTTCCAATTATTGGCTTGCCGGCGCAAGATCTAATTTTTTACCAGACATTTTTAAAAAAGAAAATTATTGCGAGTTTAATTTTGGCGAAATAAGCGTTTCGGATAATTTTTTTAGCTGGCCTAGCGGCTCTATTTCAAGACTTTTTCAGATGGGATATTTAACGGTTTGCGCTATTAAAAGACGTAGAGGAGAGCATTTCTCCACCTCATATATTTTAGGCTGGCCGAATGAAGAAGTAAAGCTCTCTTTTGCGCGCAAGATTTTAGAGTCGCTTCCTAAGGGAAAGGGAAAATTAATACCGCTTCTTGAAAAGCTCAAAGATCAAATTGTAAAAAGTTTTGATACCCTCAATGCCAAAGACATGCAAAAATATCTCCCCTCTATTTACGCTTGCATTCCGCAGAATAAACTGAAGGCAAAA
This sequence comes from Elusimicrobiota bacterium, assembly GCA_031282945.1. Taxonomy (GTDB): domain Bacteria; phylum Elusimicrobiota; class Endomicrobiia; order Endomicrobiales; family Endomicrobiaceae; genus JAITCX01. The sequence goes on along the minus strand of JAITCX010000188.1, from coordinate 3,029 downwards.
AGAGGTCCATATCTAATAGATAATAGGCTTGAAGTAACAGAATCTAACTATGCGGCATTTTTTGTTTTTGCGCTAAAATTTTTGGATTTTGATGTTTTTGGGGAGAGCAGAAATTTTAGAGAATCAAAAAATATAGTGATAAAACAGGCGAAACAAACAATAATTGCAGAAGTAAAATATGATGAAAAAAGCGCAACCTTGAGCAGAAAAGTTGACAGCGTTTTAAAACAAATGAAAAAGCAAAAGTATTGGGAAAACCATATTTGCCCAGACAAAAAAATAGTTTTGCTGGGATTGGCTTTTGGAGATAGCGGCAAGACCGCCAAATGTAAATTTGAGGAAGTAAAATAATATTAAGCCATATGCGGCTATAAAAAATAGGAGGCAAAAAATGAAAAAATTGGCTTTAGGCGTAAATTCTTTTGAGGAAATACGGGACGAGAGAAATAATTTTATCTATGTAGATAAAACGCAGCGCATTCTTGATCTTGTGAGCGGCTCCAGAATATTTGTTCTTTCGCGTCCGCCGCGTTTTGGAAAAACGCTTTTAATTTCAACATTAGAAAATCTTTTCACTGGTAAAAAAGAATTGTTTGAAGGACTTTATATTTATGATAAATGGGATTGGGAAAAGACCTATCCCGTTATTAGAATTGATTTTTCGGATGCGCAAATAACAAACGTAGAATCTTTAGAAAACTTTTTGTCAAATGAGCTGTCTAATATCGGCCAAAAGCTTGGAATTACTTTAGATAGAGAAGATCATGCAGGCGGGAAGTTTTATGAATTAATTCGAACATTGAGTAAAACTACAAATCGTCAAGTTGTAGTTTTGGTGGATGAGTGCGACAAAGCGATGAGAAATAATTTTAAAAATCCCAAAGAGTTGGAAGAAGTCCAGAAATATTTAGGCAATTTTTTTGAAATATTGAAAGGGGCTGATGCGCACATTCACTTTGTTTTAATAATGAATGTTCTAAAAATTATATTTGCGGGAATTTTTTCAGGATTTAATAATTATACTGATATTACCATGCGTGAAAAATCTAGCGATCTATGCGGTTATACCCAAGAAGAACTGCAAACATATTTTAAAGATTATATAGACGCTCTTGCGCAAAAACATTCTTGGACAAAAGAAAAAACTTTAGAAGCTATAAAATTTTGGTACGGCGGTTATTCTTGGGACGGCGAAATATCGCTTTATCATCCATATTCAACGCTCAAATTATTTTCGGAAAATAGTTTTTCTAATTATTGGTTTGACGCCGTAAAATTTAACTTTTTAGCGGATATGCTCAATGCAAGGGGTTATTATCATAATTTTACTTTTGGCAAAATAGATTGCGATGATAGTTTTTATAAGATGGGAGAACGGCTTATTTCAAGATTTTTTCAGACGGGATATTTGGGCGTTGTATCTGTTAGAAGAGAGGAAGACGATTTTTTTTGGTTCTACGTTTTAGAGTGGCCTAATGAGGAAATAAAACTCTCTTTTGCCCGCCAGATTTTAGAGTCTATTCCAGATGGTAAAGAAAAATTAATACCGCTTCTTGTAAATCTCAAAGATCAAATTGCAAAAAGTCTTGATACCCTTAATGCCGCCGCCATGGAAGAATATCTCCCATCTATATACGCTTGCATTGCGCAAAATATAATTGAGCCGAGGAAATGCAATTATATAGAGGATAAGGTGAAGGAAAAAGGCCGTAACTGCGAGGCGTTTTTTATTTATGCGCTGAAATTTTTAGGTTTTGATATTTTTGGCGAAAGCTGGGATTTTGGAAAAATTCAAAATACAGTGATAGAGGGGCAAAAGCAAACAATAATTGTGAAAATAAAATACGATAGAGAAGGCGGGAACTTAGATAAAAAGGTCAATGCCGTTTTGAAAGAAATGAAAGATCAAAAGTATTGGGAAAATCATATTTGCCCAGATAAAAAAATAGTTTTATTGGGTGTAGTTCTTACAGATGAGTGTAAGATCGCCAAAGGAAAATTTGAGGAGATGAAATAATATTAAGATATATCTTGACGTAAAAGATAGGAGGCTAAAATGAAAAATCTGCCGTTGGGAACGCAGTCTTTTGAGAAAATGCGGGATACTAAAAGTAATTTTCTCTATGTAGATAAAACTGAACGCATTTTTGATTTAGTTTCAAGCGGCAGCGTTTTCTTTCTTTCGCGCCCGAGGAGATTTGGGAAATCTTTACTCGCCAGCACGTTGCGCGCGCTTTTTGAAGGGAGAAAAGAATGGTTTGAAGGACTTTATATTTATGATAAATGGGATTGGAGTAGAAAATATCCCGTTATAAATATTAGTTTCGGCAGCAGAAGCGTAGGATCTGCAGAAATATTAAGGAATACTCTCTCCAGTTTAATGTTAGGCATTGCCGCTGATAATGGGATTGTTTTAACCGAACAATATCATACGGAGCGATTTGCGCAATTAATAAGAGAATTGCATAGAGAGAAAAAAGAAAAAGTTGTAATTTTAATAGACGAATATGATAAGGCAATAAGAAATAATTTAAATAAATCAGTGGAAGTCCAAACGGCAATAAGAGAAGTTTTGCGAGATTTCTATGAGGTAATAAAAGATCTGGATGAGCATATTCATTTTGTTTTTATAACAGGCGTCACAAAATTTGCAGGGGTGTCAATTTTTTCAGGATTAAACAATCTTGTTGACATAACATTAAATCCTAGATTTTGCGATATATGCGGATACACTCAAAAAGAACTCCAAACATATTTTGATGATTATATAGATATTCTCGCAAAAAATCATTCTTGGACAAGAGAAAAAACTCTGGGAGTCATAAAGTTTTGGTATAACGGTTATACGTGGGACGGAAAAACATCTATTTACAATCCGTATTCAACGCTCAATTTATTTTATAAAAAAAGTTTTTCTAATTATTGGTTTGCGAGCGCCACCTCTGGATTTTTATTAGACCTTGTTGAGAAAGATTATAATTACCGTGAACTTGTATTTGATGAAATAAATGTTAGCGAAAATCTTTTAA
>JAITCX010000170.1 GCA_031282945.1 Elusimicrobiota bacterium | reverse complement strand
AAAAAGATACTAAATCTGCAGATTTCCAACAAAAAGTTGCCCCTTATTATAATGATCTTGACGGCGCAAAAGAAAATAAAGGCGATACTATCAAATCAGATGACGCTGATAAAATTTCTCAACTAGAAGTTTTAAAAATTCAGGCTCAAAATTGCAGAGAATGCGATCTTGGTTATGAGCGGTTAAACTGTGTTTTTGGGAGCGGAAATCCAAATGCGCAATTGATGTTTGTGGGCGAGGGGCCGGGCTTTAAAGAAGATCATGAGGGCTTGCCTTTTATAGGCAGAGCGGGCGAGCTTTTGACAAAAATAATTGAAGCGATGGGTTATAAGAGAGAGCAAGTTTATATCACCAATATAGTTAAGTGCCATCCAATGAAAGATCCAACAAATCCCCAAAGCCGTTCAAACGACAGACCTCCCACCCCAGAAGAATCCGCATGCTGTAAAAAATTTTTAGATCAACAAATTGAAATTATACAACCTAAAATTATAGTAGCGCTCGGCGCGCCGTCAGCTAAACTTTTGCTGCAAACGCAAGAGCCGATTAGCGCATTGAGGGGAAAGTTTTTTTCTTATAAAAATATTTCTTTAATGCCCACTTATCATCCCGCCGCTCTTTTGAGAAATCCATCTCTTAAAAAAGATGTGTGGAAAGATATGCAGGCAGTGATGAAATTTTTACAAACTAAATAAATATTTTTAAATTTTATTTGACGGCAAAATTAATAATTATTAAAAGGAAAAAATATGAAGCGGCGCAAATCAAAAATTATTAGAAATACAACTGAAACGCAAATTTCTCTGAGCTTAGACTTAGATAAAGCGGAAAAATCTAAAATTGCCACAAGCCTGCCTTTTATGGATCACATGTTAAATTTATTTGCCGCTCATGCGGGCATAACTTTAGATATTAAAGCGGCAGGCGACACGGAGATAGACGATCATCATCTCATAGAGGATATCGGCATAACTTTGGGCAAAGCTTTAAAAGAATGTTTAGGCGATAAAAAGGGAATTGCGCGCTATGGAAATTTTTTACTGCCTATGGACGAGGCTTTAAGTTATATAGCTTTGGATTTATCGGGGCGGCCTTTTTTGAGTTATGAAGTTGACATAAAGTTTCAAACAACTGGATTTAATTATGATTTAATACAAGAATTTTTTTATGCGCTTGCTTCAAATGCGCTTATGACCTTACATATAAAAATGTTAAAAGGCCGCAATAATCATCACATTGCAGAAAGCATATTTAAGGGTTTCGGCAGGGCTTTAAAGCAAGCTATCGCCAAAACAAAAAGCTCAAAAGTCCCCTCTACGAAAGGAGTTTTATGAATGTCCGTCAGCGCATGGATTTTTTGATTGATGAAATAAATAAGCAAGATAAACTTTATTATCAAAAAAATGCGCCAATTATTTCTGACTCGCAATACGATGCTCTTGTCCAAGAACTCATTGCATTGGAAAGGGAAAATCCAGATCTCATTAGAAAAGATTCTCCTACGCAAAAAGTTTCGGGAAATAGATCGTCCACTTTTGCTCCTATTAAACATTTAGCTCCAATGCTGTCTTTGGACAATACATACTCTAAAGATGAAGTTGTCAGCTGGTATGATCGCATAGTAAAAAATATTGAAGCTAAAAATATTGAAGTTAAAAATTTGGATTTTGTAGTTGAACCAAAAGTTGACGGTTTGAGTTTAAGTCTTTTATATGTGGACGGAAAATTATCTACTGCCGCAACAAGAGGAGACGGCGAAATCGGCGAAGATGTGACGGAAAATGCAAAGACAATAAAAGATATAGCGCAAGTTTTGGAAACCCGCCAACCCCCAAGTCTTTTTGATATTAGGGGGGAAGTTTATATGGACAAACAAACATTTGAAAGTTTAAATGCTGATTTAACAGACGGCCAAAAAAAATTTGCAAATGAGAGAAATGCCGCCAGCGGTTCTTTGAGACAAAAAAATGTGAGCATAACGGCTCATAGAAATTTAAAATTTTTTGTGCATTCTTTTGGAAAAATGGAATCAAAGAAAGTTTTATTTTCAACGCATTGGGATTTTTTGCAGTATGTAAAAAAATGCGGTTTTAAACTTCAAGAAAACATTAAACTTTTTAAAAATATAGATGAAATTTTAAATTTTATAGATGAAATGGCTACAAAAAAAGATTCTTTGGGTTATGAGATAGACGGCCTTGTTATAAAAGTAAATGAATTTTCTCTTCAAAATGAAATTGGGTATACAAACAAAAGTCCCAAATGGGCGGTAGCTTATAAATTTGCCGCAAAACAAGCTATAACAAAAATTATTTCTATAAGCGTTGCAGTTGGACGCACCGGCGTTGTTACTCCCATTGCAAATTTGGAGCCTGTAAGTTTGGCGGGCGTTACAATTTCGCATGCAACTCTACATAATTTTGAGGAAATTCAAAGGCTTAATGTCAATGCGGGCGATGAGGTTTTGATTGAAAGAGCGGGCGAGGTAATTCCAAAAATTATAAAAGTTGTAGAAAAAAGAAGCGAGGATTTTTTTAAACCTCCTCAAGAATGTCCTTCTTGCAAAAGCAAGCTCATAAAAGAAAAGGAAGAGGAAGTTGCATATAGATGTATAAATCCCGATTGTCCAGCGCAATTTGAAAGGCATGTTTTGCATTTTGCAAGTAAAAACGCTTTGGATATTGACGGGCTTGGAAAAGCTGTTGTAAAAAATTTAATTGCCAAAGATAAAATAAAAACGCTTGCGGATATTTATAAACTTGGCGAGAAAGATTTTTTGGAAATAGAGCTTTTTAAAGAAAAAAAAGCAAGTAATTTAATTGAAGCGATTCAAAAAAGTAAAATGCGCCCTTTAAGTAAATTAATTTTTGCTTTTGGCATAAGGCATGTAGGTCAAAGAGCCTCAGATACTTTAGCGGATGTTTTTGGAAATATGGATGCATTAATTGCCGCAAGTTTTGAGGAGCTTATAAAGATTGATGAAATAGGGGATGTTTTAGCTCTATCCTTAAAAGAATTTTTTGCTCAAGCCCAAGTAATAAAAATGATAGAGACGCTAAAAGCGGCGGGCTTAAATATGACGCAGCCGCGCCAAAATATAAACTCAGCGAAATTTTTACAAAAAACATTTGTTTTAACTGGCGAACTTGAAAAATGGACAAGACAGCAAGCCACCGAAATAATTAAAAGCGAGGGCGGAAAAGTTGTAAACTCCGTCAGCAAAAATACCGATTTTGTTTTAGCGGGTAAAAATGCAGGTTCTAAACTTTCAAAAGCTAAAGAACTAAATATAAAAATTTTAACTCAAGAAGATTTTGAAAAACTATTATGAAAAGTAAAATAGAAATTTTATTTTCAGATGATGATTTAATTGCGGCTTTAAAGCCCTCCGGCATTGATGTTTTAGCGGATCCAAAACATTTAAAATATGAAAGGAAAAATTTGAAAGCCGACCTTGAAAAGCAAATAGACGCTGAGCTTTTTGCAATTCACAGCATAGATAAAAACGCTTCAGGAATAATTGTTTTTGCAAAGAATAAAAATGCTCAAGAATTTATAAAAAAACAATTTGCAAAAAATGAAATAAATTTAGAATTTACTCTTTTGCTCATTGGAACTATAGACGAGAGTTTTTTAACAGATAAAAGTTCTATGAGTTCAGTCATAGATACTGGTTTGGAAATTTCAGACGATAAAACTTATGTAAATCCAAATGGGAAAAAAGCTAAAACGGAATATAAAATTTTAGAAGCTTTTAAGACATATACTTTAGTTTCGGCAAGACCGTTGACTCATTTTAAAAATCAAATGCGGGCGCATTTTAAAAGTATAGGAACGCCTTTGGCGATAGATCCAATTTATTCTACAAGCGATCCGATATTTTTATCTAGTTTTAAACGCCGTTATAAAATTGCGCCAAACCAAAAAGAAAAACCGTTGATAGATAGACTTACTATGCATTTAAGTCAAATGAATCTTTTATCTTTATCAGGCAAACAATTGCAATTGCAAGCTCCTGTGCCAAAAGATTTTGAAGTTACGCTTAAACAAATGAGAAAATATTGTAAATAATGAAAAGCAAAGTATATTTTTTAAAAGCAGATAGATTAAATGAGTTGGGCGCATTTTTAAAAAGAGCCGATACTTTTTGGCATGTTAAAGCTAAACAATTTTTAGCTTTAAAAATTCATTTTGGCGAGAAAGGCGTTGAAGGTTTTATTAAACCTAAATATGTAAAGACGGTTGCGGAAATTGTTAGACAAAAAACAGCTTTCCCTTTTTTGACGGACTCTTCAACGCTTTACAATGGCTGGCGGGCGGATGCCTATCATCATTTATTGATTGCAAATAAACATGGTTTTAATATTGAAAATTGCGCATGTCCTGTGATTATTGCAGACGGCTTAAAAGGAAATGGGCAAGTTTGCGTGGATGTAAATTTAAAACATTTTAAAAAGATTTTTATAGCTCCCGCTATTTTTGATTGCGGCGGCTTAATTTTTTTAAGCCACGCAAAAGGGCATGCTTTAACTGGTTTTGCGGGAGCTTTAAAAAATATCGCCATGGGATGCGCCGCTAAAGAGGGAAAGCGGCAAATGCATAAAATAGCGGTTCCTATTTTTGACATGAAAAAATGTCAAGCTTGTTTTTTATGCATTAAAAATTGTCCTGTAAATGCATTATATTTTATAGATGACAAAATAAATGTTGATGAGGCGAAATGTCTGGGGTGCGGGCGGTGCGCATCGTTTTGCCAAAGCGCGGCGATAAATATTTTAGACAATGAAAGTTCCAAAATTTTACAAGAGCGCATTGCTGAATATGTCTTTGGAATTTTAAAAAATAAAAATGCATCTTATGTAAATTTTTTAATGCATGTCACGCCTTATTGCGACTGCCATGCAAAAGCAAATAATAAACCGCTTATTGCGGATATTGGAGTTTTGGCTAGCAAAGATCCGGTAAGCATTGACCAAGCTAGCTGTGATTTGATAAAAAATGAATGCGGGGTTAATGATATATGTAATATTTTTCATAAAATAGATGAAAGTATTTGTTTGGATTACGCGCAGAGTTTGGGTCTTGGCAAACGGGAATATGAGCTTATAAGATTTTAAATTTAAAGAGGAGATTTTTATGGACAATCTAATTTCAAAGGGAAAAGGCAGAACAATTTATACTCAGGGAAGTTCCATTGTAAAAGTGATTGATACAAATGTGGCGAAAATAAGCGCATTAAATGAGGCTTTAAATCAAGCCAGAATAGAGGAGACAGGCTTAAGCATTCCTAAAATTTTGGAGGTAAAAAAAATTGATGAAAAATGGGCGCTTGTCATGGAATATATTAAAGGCGAAAAGCTTGAGGATTTAATGAAAAAAAATCCTTCCAAAATTGATGAATATATAAATCTATTGGTGGATCTCCAACTGCAAGTGCATTCAAAAAGAGTTCCTCGTTTGGATTCTTTGCGCGACAAAATGCACAGAAAAATTAGCGCGGCCAAAGAAATTTTGGATGCAACTTTGCGCTATGATTTGCATGAAAGGGTTGATTCTGCTCCTAAACATGATAAAGTTTGCCATGGGGATTTTATTCCAGCAAATATTATTATTTCGCAAGACGGCAAACCCTATATTATAGGGTGGTCGCATGTTGCAAGGGGCAATGGAGCTGCCGATGCGGCTTTGACATTTTTGCATTTTTATATCACGGAGCAAGACGAAATAGGCGATAAATATTTAAAGATTTATACTGAAAAGAGCGGCACATCCAAGCAGTATGTTCAGGAGTGGATACCCGTTGTGGCGGCGGCAAAAATTATGGATTATCCCGAGCAGACGAGAGAATTGCTGATGAATTTTATAGACGTGGTGGATAGTCTTTAATGCCAAAAGAGCCTTTAAACGCTTTGCAGTTTTCCATAAAACTTCTTGCTAAGCAAACGCTATCAGAAAAAAAACTGAGCTTGAAATTGTATAATAAAGGATATGCCCAAAGTGAAATTTTAGAAACTATTCAAACTTTGAAAAATAGAGGTTTTGTAGATGATAAAAAATTTGCGCAAAATTTAGCGCAAAACCTCTTATCAAAATTTAAAGGTCAAGATTTTATTTTGCGCAAACTCAATGAAAATGCCATTGAGCAAAATATAATAGATCAAATTCTCAAAGATATAAAAATTCAAGAGTTGCCAGAGCGGAAAATAGTAAATGCGTTTAAGGCAAAATTTAAAAATATTGATATAAATGATAGGAAAGCAGTTTTAAGATGCGCAAATTTTTTTATGCGCAATGGATTTTTGCAAGACGATATAGAAAAAGCTTTCTTGAGTTTAGGAATAGAACTATAAATACTGCGCTCATTTTTCGGGGCAGAATAAAAAATAAGTGGAGGAGAAAAGATGGCAAGTTTTGATTATGTTATTCAAGATGAAGTCGGCATTCATGCAAGACCGGCGGGAGAATTGGTTACAAAAGTAAAAAGTTTTAGCAACAATCAAGTGGAAGTTTCAAAAGGCGATAAAGTTGCCGATGCTAAGAAATTATTTCAGCTTCTTAAATTAGGAGTTAAAAAGGGCGACACTGTTACGGTTAAAGTTACTGGCGAAAACGAAGAAACTGTTTCTAAGGAATTGGAAGAATTTTTTAAGACTCATCTTTAATTAAATTTCTCTAAAAATTAAAGCGCCGAGGACTTTTTGCCCTTTCTAAAGTCTTTGGCGCTTTTGTATTTATATAGGAAAAAATATGCGCTATATTATTCAAACCATTGGTTGTCAAATGAATATCTGCCAATCTGACGAAATTTCAAAAGAGCTAAATTCCAAAGGCTTAATTAAAGTTTTAGACAGAGAATCGGCTGACATTATAATTTTAAACACTTGTTCTGTGCGGGCGCAAGCGGAACAAAAAGCTTTTTCTTTTTTAGGACGCGTTTGCGATTTAAAACAAAAAAATGAGGCGGTAAAAATAATTGTAATCGGCTGCATGGCGCAGAGGATGAAAAGCAAAATCAAAAAAAGATTTAAGCAAGTAGATTTAATAATCGGCACTGACAGAGAAACTCCTGAAATTGTCAATCAAATTTTACAGCTTATAAATATAAATAATGAAGTTGAAAGCCCTGTGGAATTTTTAGATTTAAATACAAATAATGAGGTCAGTAAATTTGTTACAATAACAAAAGGCTGCAGCAATTATTGTTCTTATTGCGTGGTGCCTTTTGTGAGAGGCAAAGAGCGGGCAAGAGATTTTGATGAAATAATAGAGGAGTGCCGCAATTTTTCTAAGCAGGGAGCGCGTGAGGTTATTTTGCTTGGACAAAATGTAAATTCTTATAATTTTAATGGGTTTAATTTTGTAGATTTATTAAAAGAAGTTTCCAAAATTAGCTCCATAAAAAGAATTAGTTTTATGACAAATCATCCCAAAGATTTAACTTTGGATTTAATTCAAACAATCGCTTCTTTTGATAAAATTTCAAAGCATGTTCATTTGCCTTTGCAATCAGGTTCAGATGAAATATTAAAAAAAATGAATAGAAATTATACTTTGGCGCATTATAAAAATTTGATTTCTCTTTTACGCCAAAACATAAAAAATATAAGTATAACAACAGATGTAATTGTGGGATTTCCATCAGAAACAGATGAGGATTTTTTAAAAACTTTAGAGACAATTAAAGAAATTGCTTTTGATGGACTTTATGTTTTTAAATATAGTCCGCGTCCAAACACTTTAGCCGCAACTTTTATTGATGATGTCAGTCAAGAAAAAAAGAAAGAGCGTTTGGCTATAATTTTAAAAGAGTCAAATGATATTTCTCAAAAAATTGTAGCTGGGATGGTAAATACCAAACAAACTGTTTTAATAACGGCTTTTAATGGACGTTCTCTTGAGGGGCAGACAGAGACGGGCAGAAAAGTTTTTATGGAAGGGGGCAGAGAAAATATTGGAAAACTTTGCAGTGTATTTATTACAAGCGCAAAAATAAATTCACTTTTTGGCGAGATTTGCAATGAAATTTAATACGGGTTGGATTATTTTTGCTGGAGTAATATTTTTTATAGCTTTAGCGATAATTTATGTGCATGAAAAGACTGGAATTTTTTATAAAATAGTTTATACAGATATTGTAGATCATTATGCAAAAGTTTCAAATGTAGATCCATTGCTTATAGGCGCAATGGTGAGAAAAGAATCCAGCGTAAACTCTGAGGCTGTTTCCAGAAAAGGCGCCATTGGGCTGATGCAGCTTATGCCGCCGACTGCAAAAGAATTGGCTCAGGATTTAAAAATTAGAAATTGGTCTGACGAAAAATTAAAAAATCCTGAAGCGAATGTGATGTTGGGGACGTATTATTTGCAGAAATTATTAAAGCGTTATGACAATGATTTGATTATGGCTTTAGGGGCATATAATGCGGGGATAGGAAATATAGATGTTGTGCGTTTTTTAAAATCTGGGCAAGAAGTGGAAATTTCAGATTTACCTTTTAAAGAGACCCGCGATTATGTTAGATCAATTTTATTTACATATAGAATTTACAAATTTATGGACTCCATAAAAAAGCTTCCCAGAGTTATTTACACTGAATTGAGAGATGCTGCTTAACGGCGGAAAGACAAAGGGAAATATTTTTTGTGTCGTTTGCTGTTGTTTTTGTCTTGTCTTTGTTGTTGCAGTGTCGTACTTTTTCCCGCGCTCTTTTGGTTTTGCGGCGTAGCGGAGCGTAAGCGCTGCTATGCGAGAAATTTTTTATTGTGTCGTTTTTGTTGTTGCCGTTGTTGTCGTGTCGTACTTTCTCGGGCGCTCTTTTTATTTTTTAGCCTAGCGTAAGCGGCAAAGCGCCTGTCTATGCGAGAAATTTTTTTCGCCAAGAGGGCGAGGGAAACTGGAAGTTTTTCTCGCCCTCACCCAGGCGGGCGTGACAGTACAGACTGCTGTCTGTCACCTCAATAGTAGAGTCGGCGCGGGGGCGAAAAAAATTTTCGCATGGCGCGTGGCTAAAAAATAAAAAGGGAGCGCAAAAAAAATATAAAGAGTTTGATAAAGAGAAAAGAAGTTATGAACTTTTAGTGAGAAAGAGATGAATTTTTAAAAATGGACTTTAAGCGTTTGTCATTAATAAAAAAGTAGTGCAAAAAAATAAAGAGAAATAAGTTTAAAGAGTGTTAATTTTCTGTTTCTCTTTTATAGAAAAAAGAAATAAGGTGCAAGTGTCGTTAGATTTTGTTTCTTTTTTAAAAAGAGAGAATTAAGTTTTAAGCGTCGTTAGTTTTGCTTCTTTTTTTAAAAGAAGAGTTTTCTGTTTCTCTTTTTCAAAAGAGAAATAATTTCAAACTCTTTTTTACAAAAGAGACCAGCCTCTTTTAAAAAGAAAGTAGAAAATTTCTTAAAAGGAAGGTAAAAAATTAAGCAAGATCAAAATTTAACTCCATTAATGAAACAGTATTGGCAGATAAAGAATAAATATCCCGAGATGGTTTTAATGTTTAGGCTTGGAGATTTTTATGAAATGTTTGCAGAAGATGCAGTAAAGATTCATTCCATCCTTGATTTAACCCTCACTCATCGCAATGATCTGCCAATGTGCGGCATACCTTATCGCAATCTGGACGTCTATCTAAAAAAATTAATTAATAAAGGTTTAAGAGTGGCCATTTGCGATCAATTAGAAGAGGCTCAAAATGCAAAGGGAATTGTCAGACGCGGCGTAACGCGTGTGGTTACGCCGGGAACAATTATTGAGGATGATCTGCTGGAATCTAAAGTTAACAATTTTTTAATGTCAATGTTTTTTGATCGCGATAAAGTTTTTTATGCTTTAGCTGATATTTCTACAGGAGATTTTTTTGCAGGCCAAACAGATTTTTCGCAAATAATGGCGGAAATAGAAAAATATTTGCCGGGGGAAATTTTAATTTCTGAGGCTGATTTTTCAAAAATAAAACTGGATTTTTTAACGGATAATTTTAAGGTTGCCCTGACAAAAGTTCCTTGCGAATCTTTTAATGCCGAAATTTTAAATGAAGTTTTCAGCCAAGATAAGATACTCTCTTTTAATTTAGATAAAAATGAATTATTTAAAGCATGCGCGGCGCTTATTAGCTACATTAAACAAACGCAAGAGGCGAGCCTTAAAATTTTTGAGAAAATAGAAAAAATTACCCAAGAGGATTTTATGGGTTTGGATATCTCTGCAATTAAAAATCTTGAACTTTTAAAAAATTCTACAGGCGGTAAAATTTCCAATAGTTTATTAGGCGTTTTAGATAATACTCAAACTCCTATGGGCGCAAGAACTCTTAAACAATGGCTTGTTAAACCTTTGTTAAATAAAAATAAAATAGAAAACCGTCAAAATGCTGTAGAATTTTTTGTCTCAAACTCAAGGCTAAGAAATGAGACGGCAGATAAACTCAAAGGCGTTTGCGACATAGAAAGAATTGCCGCAAGAATTATTTCCTTGCGCGCCAATCCCCGCGATTTGATCAACCTTAAAGATTCTCTGCTAATTGCAAATGAAATCTGTAAGAGTTTGCAAGAGGGCATGCGCTTTAATTTTACAGATAATTTAGAGGTAATAGATTTAATACAAAAAAATATTTCTCCTCAAGCTCCGCTAAATTTAAAAGATGGAAATGTGATAAAAGAAGGGGTGGATGCAAACCTTGACGAGCTTAGGAAATTGACGCGCGATACAAAAGTAATTCTTGCAAGCATAGAACAACGCGAGCGCGCCGCAACTCAAATTCCCAACTTAAAAATTGGATACAATAGCGTTTTCGGTTATTATATAGAGTTGACAAAAAGTTATATGGGGCATGCCCCCAAGCATTATATAAGAAAACAAACTCTTGCCAATGCGGAAAGATACATTACGCAAGAACTAAAAGATTTAGAGGATAAAATTTTATCCGCTCAAGAAAAACTTTCAAGATTGGAAAGTTTGCTCTTTTCAGATTTAAGACAAAAGCTTGCAAAATATGCGCATTCTTTGCTTTCCGCTTCAGGCGTAATTGCTGAGATAGATGTGTTTTGCTGCTTTGCAAAAAATGCGGTTGATAGAAATTATTGTAAACCTGAAATAAATGAAGGGCTTGAATTATCTATTGAGGGCGGCAGACATCCCGTTGTGGAGACAATCTTAAAAGATGGAAGTTTTTGCGCAAATGATATTTTGTTTAATGATAAGGAGAGAATTTTAATTTTAACGGGTCCAAATATGGGGGGAAAATCCACGTATCTTAGACAAACGGCTTTAATTGTTATTATGGCTCAAATGGGATCTTGGGTTCCTGCAAAATCTGCAAGCATTGGAATTGTAGATAAGGTTTTTACAAGAATTGGCGCAGGCGATAATTTAGCGCAAGGTCAATCTACATTTATGCTAGAAATGGCTGAAGCTGCAAATATTTTACGCCAATACACAAAAAAAAGTTTAATAATTTTAGATGAAATAGGCAGAGGAACATCCACTTATGACGGCATTTCAATTGCCACTTCAATTTTGGAATTTTTTGCAGATACGGCAAAGCCGCAAAACAAAGGCGCTAAAATTATTTTTGCAACGCATTATTTTGAATTGACTGTTTTGCAGGAAAGATTTCCAGAAATAGTAAATTTAAATGTGGCTGTAAAAGAGTGGAACGGCGAAGTGATTTTTTTACACAGAATTGACAGAGGCGCAGCGGATAGATCTTATGGAATTTATGTTGCAAAACTTGCAGGATTGCCGTATGAAGTTATAGAGAGGGCATATAAAATTTTAGCTGAACTTGTAGAACAAAATGCAAATTTTGAAAGCGCGCAAAGCCGTTCTAATTATACGGATTTGTTTTCTCAAAAAGCTTCTCAACCGCAAATTTTAATTGAGCTTTCAAAAGTTGACTTGGATAAAATTACGCCGGTGGATGCGCTTAATTTATTATGTGAGTGGAAGAAAAAATTTTCTTAGTTTTGTTAGAAAATATTTATAAAAAGTTAGTTTGCTAAAATTGTAAATTTTTTAGATGAGATTTTAAATTTGCAATTAAAAAGAATTATAAGGATAAATAAATGAAAAAGTTGCCGACAGGCATCCCTAGTTTTAAAAAAATTAGAGAGGGGAATTATCTCTATATTGATAAAACACAACAGATACAGAGGCTTGTAGCGAGCGGAGATTCTTTTTTTCTTTCACGTCCTAGAAGGTTTGGGAAATCGCTTTTGCTTGATACGCTTGAACAACTTTTTAAAGGGGAAAAGGAATTATTTAAAGGGCTTTATATCTATGATAAATGGGATAGGCAAATAAAATATCCTATTATTAGATTGGATATGTCAGGCGATGCGCTGACGCCTAAAATGTTAATAAAAAGTTTGAAGGCCAATGTTTTACGCAATGCAAGACGGGAAAAGATTATTTTAAGTGATGAGAACCCATCTGATTTATTTGCAGAGCTAATAATTAAATTAGAGGAAAAATATAAACAAAAAGTTGTAATTTTGATAGACGAATACGACAAACCTATTTTAGATCATTTAGATGCAATGAAAGATACCAAAACCAGCATTGGAAATAAAAAAGTCTTGAGTTCTTTTTATTCCATGATGAAAGCATATGCGGAGCATTTGCATT
>JAITCX010000149.1 GCA_031282945.1 Elusimicrobiota bacterium | reverse complement strand
TTTTGCATCTTCATTTCCTTGCGCCGCCGCCTTTTGGAAGCATTCCCTAGCTTTTTGAGAATCCTGTTTGACGCCTTCTCCATTTGCATACATAATTCCTAATTGGTATTGCGCCTCTGCATCTCCCTTCTGCGCCGCTTTTTCATACCAGTAAAAAGCTTTTTGATAATCTTGGGAATGTACATCTCATTTTGATATATGGTGGCGATCCTGACTTGCGCTCTTACGCCTGCCTGCCGCGCCCATTTTTCCAACCAGTAAATAGCTTTTTGAGGATCTTTGTCAATCCCAACATCCCCAAGGCGATACATCTCTCCTAAAGCCTCTTGAGCGTCTCCATCTCCTTGCCGCGCCGCTTTTTCAAACCAATAAATAGCTTTTTGAGGATCCTCGGTGACGCCTCTCCCCAGCTTATACATAAACCCTAAGTTGCGCTGCGCCTTGACATTTCCTTGTTCTGCCAATTTTTGATATAGAGGAGCAGCTTTTTGATAGCATTCTTCAGATTTTTGATAATCTTTTTTGACGCCTTCCCCATTGCGATACATATCTCCTAAATTGTCTTGCGCATCAGCATTTCCCTGCTCTGCCAGTTTTTCATACATATGAAAAGCTTTTTCAAAGCATTCCTTAGCTTTTTTAGGATCTTCGGGTATTGCTGCCCCATCATCATACATTTCACCTAAGCGGTATTGCGCATCAGCATTTCCCTGTTCTGCCAGTTTTTCATACCCATGAAAAGCTTTTTTGAGCCACTCTTTAGCTTTTTGACGATCTTTGGAGATCCATCCCCCCCAGTAATACATCCACCCTAAATTATCTTGCGCCTCGGCATCTCCTTGTTGGGCTAGTTTTAGATATAGAGGAAAAGCTTTTTCATAGTCCTCATTTTCATTATATTTATCTGCTTTTTGCTTTAGTTCTTCAATGCTTTCCTCTTTGTTAGCGATAGGCGTCCCGCAATTGCCGCATACTTTAGCGTCATTGTCTAACTCAGCATTACACTTTAAACATTTCATAATCTCTCCTTTTTAGTTTTTACAACTTAAAAATTAATTGTAAAAATATTTAAATAAAACTTTAAGATTTTTTTTATTTTATATTATTTAAAATACTTTTATTATTATTTTAATATTTTAATCTTATTTCCTTGCGCCGCCGCCTTTTCAAACCACTCCTTAGCTTTTTGAGAATCTCGCCAGACTTATATATGAGATCGCCTTGAATTTGTCTAACAATTTGAATTCAACCAATAAATAATCTCTACTTTTTAACTTCACTAATACACTGAATCTCCTTGAATTTTCTAACAACTTGAGTTCAAGCCATAATTTCTATTATTAATACACTAGGTCGCCTTGAATTTGTCTAATAATTAGATTGAGCGTCTGCATCTTCCTTTTCTGCCTTTTTTCATATCCATGGAAAACTTTTTCAAGCCGCTCCTTAGCCTTTTGAGAATCTCGGCAGACGCCTTGCCTTTCTCATACAGGCGCCAATCTCCCGTTGGGGCAGCTTTTGACAAAGAGGATAGGCTTTTTCATAGTCAGAGTTTTTATAATATCATCTGCTTTTCGTTTTAATTCTTAAATGGCTTCCTCTTTGTCCATTTCAAACTTCTTATTTCTGTTTTAAAGATTCATCTATAATTTTGCTCAATGCCTCTACTTCCTGATATGCGCTTTCAATAAAACTTCTTTTTTCAGCATCGCTTGCTTGGGCAAAACTCTTGTTCAATTTATACTCTTTAGACCGAATATGGTAAAGATACTTAGAGGGTGATTGGCTAAATCCATTTTGTTCTATCTTTTTTTTCAAGCGTTCTCTTTCTCCTGACTTCATCTGCAGATCCCACGACCAATTGCCGCTGGCAATAGCTTCATCATTAAGAGACCAGAGAAAATATACAAGATGCCTCGTCCAGCTTTTTTTATTAAACTGCAAAAAGTGACCCCACCTAGGGTCACTCCATTCTTTTACTACAAAATTAATATCACCATCTTTATTATTTCTGTTGAGATATTCCTCACTAAGCTTTTTAAATTCATCTATGCCCAGCACTTCATTTCTAATATAACCATTAATATCATTTTTGAATTTCTCTAACTCATCTCTTTTGCTTTTTAATACTTCCAATTTATCTACTGCTGTTTCTGCAGAAATACCAAAAACTTCCTCTATTTTTGTAGACATAATCTCTCCTATTTTTTTCTGTCTTTCGCGAAGTCCAAATCTTCCGTTTAAATGATCAATATATTGTTTTATGCCTGATATAAGAATATCGTCCTTAAATTTACAATTTGGCAAAACATAATCTTTTAGCCAAGGCAGAATATCGTCTCTATAATTTATTGTTATAAAGCGGCCTGAATCATCAGCCGTTTTATAGTCCAAAATTTCTTTTGCTTTATCTGTTAAACTTTCGCTAGATATCTCTTTGTTTCCATCTTGCGTCAAATATATAACAAATAATTTTTGTTTATCTTTCAGCGTTTTCAATGCTGTTTCAATATATCGTTCTATTTGTCTGTACTGATCATCTGCATTGTTTATTTTATTTTCAATAATCACGCAATAATCTTGCTCAAATATTTTCCCATCCATATATTGTTCCCGAAACGCAACCTGCGGTTTTTGGATATTTAAATTGCCGTCGGCAATAAACTCATTCAAAAATGCCGCCGCCACATATTCATATTTCAATAACTGCATTAAAACATGAGTATGGTGGTCTTCATTAATCCTCAATCCGTCAAATAAATTGAATTCAAAGCATAATACCTCCTTTTCAACTTCTGTTTTTCTTTTAAAATAATCCTCTACCAAAGCATTTAGTTGTTCATACTGCATTTTCATCTCCTTTATACACTAGATCGCCTTGAATTCGTCCAACAACTTGAATTCAGCCCATAATCCCTCACTATTTATTTCCATTATTTATCATCATCGCTCTTAAAGAAAAATCTTTCATATACTTCTGGCTAAACGCCTTTCCAGTTTGCAAAGTCTATATTTCCGCCGCCGCCAAACTTATCTAAAAATGAAGTTTCGCGTACTTGTATTGTAAAATACAAATACGCGAATTTTTCTTAGCTCTAAATTCGGCTAATAATTTTTTTTATCTCATCTACTTCTAAACGACCAAGATCTCCCTCCATCTTTGGAAGAGTATAGGCCTTTGCTAGTTGTTGCAATGATTTCGTCCCCATTATCTGTCAAGTCCTCAAAATCACCGACAGAAGAGGAGTTGTAGCGCTGACTCCAACTGCGGCCGCCATCAGTTGAGCATTCAATTTTGTGTGAATCCTTGGGAGAAATGCGAATAAGTTTTCCGTCTACTTCTATCATATTGCTCATTGTAAAGCTCCTTTTTGTACATCTAAAATTTTAATTCTGCGCAGTCCTACCGTTGTTTTAGCTTTGGGGATAAAATAGGCAATGCCCAAAGTTATGGCGCCAAAACCGCAATAATATTGTCAATATGCGCTACAAAAAATCTTATAGGCAAAAAAAATTGTCAAAATTATCACAGCGGTGTCTTATTGTTTCTAGATACAGCTTTTTTCTGCCATTTCCACCTCCTTATAAATATTTTCCAGATACGCCGGTAATTCGCATATTTTTAGTATTCTCCTTGATTTATTTAAGAGAAAGTAGACATCGCCATTTTAGATGTCCAAAAATTGACGCTCTATAAATTTAGTTTTTTTGCCCTCGACGCAAAGTTTATTTGCAGACGATAAAAATAAATTCTGTTATTAAAAAGATTTAAGAAAATGTTTTTTGTATTTTTAAGGAAAAGAGAGATAAAACTTAGGGTATGCAATAGATTTAAACTGATAAATTTACCTGAGCCAAAATATCTTAGGGAATTTAGTTTTAAATGAGTAGGGAATTGAAAAAATTTTATGAACTGTTTTAAAGGGAAATTTAAGGTTTTAAGCAAAAAAGAAAAGGCGTTTGAAACAATTTTTAAGACTTTGTTTTCACGGGTTTGCAAGTGAGTTTTAAGGGTATATTTAAAATGGAAAATGGAAAATTCAAAATGATTTTTTATAGTCTGCAAAGACTTTTCTAAAACCAAATAAATGAATTTTTTAAGGGCTGAAATTTCAAACTTTGGATTGCATTTGCAAGGCATAACCCTGCAAACAAAGCAGAGCATGCTTCGGATGCGTTTATTTTTTATTGATAAAAATTGGGGGGGGGGGG
>JAITCX010000131.1 GCA_031282945.1 Elusimicrobiota bacterium | reverse complement strand
TATTCAAAGCAAGTTGATCCGATTGCCTTGAGAGAAGCTATAAAATCAGCGCTGGAAACTAGGCCTTTCAGCTCTAAGGGCAAAGGTTTAAAAATTAAAGAGTGGGCGCAAGTGAGCGTTAAACCTCCGTTTTTTGTTTTTGAAGTCAATGATAAAGAGCTGGTGCATTTTTCTGATGAGAGGTATTTGGCAAATTGTTTGCGCGAGGCTTTTGGGTTTTACGGCACTCCAATATTTTTGAAATTCAGGCAATACTTTAGAAATTCAAAAAGTTAGCGGGAGTTGTGAAAAATGGTCTCCATTTTCTTTCCATTAAATTCCACAAAATCTACTACAAATATAGCCATTATAGGTTTTCCAAGATGCCCAGTTTTTTAGCTTAGTGAAAGCGGCAAAGCGCTTGCTTTACGAGAAATTTTTTTATTGTCGTTGCCGTGGTTGCTGTGTCGTGCCCTCCCCTGCGCTCTTTTTATTTTTTAGCCTAGCGTAAGCGGCAAAGCGCCTGCCTATGCGAGAAATTTTTTTCGCCAAGAGAGCAGGGAAACTTCCAGTTTCCCTGCTCTCACCCAGGTGGCGTGACAGTACAGAATGCTGTCTGTCACGTGGAAAAGTAGATTTTGCGCGGGGGCGAAAAAAATTTTCGCATGGCGCGTGGCTAAAAAATAAAAAATGAGCGCGAAAAAATTATAAAGAGTTTGAGAAAGAGAAAGGAAGTTATGAACTTTCAATGAGAAAAAAATGAACTTAAAAAAAGGCTTTAAGAGCTTGTCTTAATAGATCTTAGTAGAAAGGAAGCGCAAAACAAAAATAAAGAAATAAGTTTAAAGAGCGTTGGTTTTCTGTTTCTCTTTTTTAGAAAAGAGAAGCAAGTTGCAAGTGTCGTTTTTTTGCTTCTTTTGTTAAAAGAAATAATTTACAACTCTTTTTTATAAAAGAATTAAATGCTGTTAGTTTTCTGTTTCTCTTTTTCAAAAAGAGAAATAATTTCCAACTCTTTTTTACAAAAGAGATTTCAAGAGTTTCGGAGGAATATGCCAACACCTAAAAAAAAGGTCATCGTTACTGGCGCCAGCGGTTTAATAGGCAAGGAAACGATAGAACCTTTAAAAAAATTAGATTATGAAATTTATGCTTTAACCCGCTCAAACTTTACCTCTGCCAAAGATATCAATTGGATAAACTGCGATATCTTTTCGCAAGACGATATTGAGCGGACGTTTAAAGAAGTAAAAGCTACGCATTTATTGTCTTTAGCATGGGCGACTACGGGAGACTATTTGAGTTCCAATATAAATTTTGATTATTTAAAAAGCGGATTGGAAATGCTCAAACATTTTTCGCAAAATGGGGGCAAGCGCGCAGTTTTTGCCGGCACGGTATTCGAATACGATTATAAAGACGAACCTTTAAAAGAAACTGATTTATGCAATCCCGTTTCAGTTTATGCAAAATGCAAAAATCATTTGAGACAGTTGGCTGAAATTTTTTGCAAACAAAACAATATAAGTTTTGGCTGGGGGCGAATTTTTTATGTCTACGGCCTAAAAGAAAATTTAAAGCGCCTTGTTGCGCATACAATAAATAGTTTAAAAAACGACAAAGAAGTTGTGATCACAAACGGCAGTTTAATTAGGGATTATGTTTTTAGCAAAGACATAGCGGCGGCGCTTGTAAAATTTTTAGATACGCAAGTTTGTTCCATAGTAAACATTGCGACTTCAAAAGGCATTTCGCTTGGCGATTTTGCGCTTTTAATTGCAGACAAATTAAATAAACGCAATCTTATAAAAATTTTATATCAACCTGTAGATCAACCAAAACTTATTGTGGGCGACAACACGCGCCTTGCAAGCGAGGTGGGCTATAAAATGGAGTATGATTATCAAAAAGCGATAGACTGCATTTTAGATGATATGCTGAAAGATGAAAAAAAATAAAGCTAAAAAATTTTTAGTGATAACTTATTGGGGGCTGGGGGATTTTGTTTGGGCGTCCTCGGCGATAAGTTTAATAAAAAAGACTTTTCCAAATTCGCATATTACGCTTTTGATGTTAAAGAGTTTTGCGCCTCTTGCAAAAAACAATCCAGTAATAGACGAGATACTTTTTTATTATCACAATAGAGACGACTCATTTTTAGTTGACAGAATAAAAAAAGCTTTGTGGTTTATGAGATATTTTTTTAAACTTTTTTTTGGCGGATTTAACGCTTGTATTTTTTTAGACACTTCGATTTTGCTTACATTATTTGTAAAACTCTCCCGAATTCCAATTATTGCAGGTCCTGCATTGCGGGCAAACGGCTATAATCTCACCGAACCTTCTGCAAAATTTTTCACAAATCCAATCCCATTAAATCCAAATTCAACTCACATACATATGTCGCAGCGTTATCAGACAATAGCGCGTTCTTTTTTAGGAGTGCAAAATTTGGCTATGCCTGTTTTGCCTGATACCAAATATTTAGAAAATAAAATTGCCGCCCTATTGGGAAAATGCCAAGGTCTAAAAGTAGGCATTGCTTTTAAGGGACGCCAGAGTTCCAATGCATTGGAGGCGGAAAGAGTTGCGGGGCTTATAAAAAAATTTAATGATAAAAAAAAGGCGGCATTTTTTTTGCTTGGCGAGGGGGGCTTAAAAGCTGAGGGAGAAAAAATTTTAAATTTAGCAAAAGCTATTGACGCCAAAATACCAGTGAAAAATCTTTGCGGCAAAACCGATCTTTTGGATTTAAAGCAATTATGCCAAATGATAGATTTACTCATTTGCGTTGACACGGGGATTATGCATGTTGCCGCCGTGACGGATATTTGCATTGTTTCTTTGCATGGCCACACCCTACCCGAAAATTCCCGCCCGGTTTCCCCTAAAGGCGCCGCTTTATGCAAATATATTTCCTGCAGTCCTTGCGCTTATGAAAAATGTCCCAACAATTTGAGGTGTTTGGAATTGATAAGCGATGAGGAAATTATTGAGACAGCTTTGAGGTTGATTGAGGAAAAGGAAAGAAATGCAGGATAGGAAAATAATTTGCGCTTTCAATAATATTGCGCAAAAAAAATAAGAGAAATAAAAAAAGACAATAAATAATATGTATTATAACTTTATAAATAACTTATTGCATGCGCTTAACATTAGTGTTGAATATGAGATAATAGACTTGCTAAGTACGAAAAATATGATTCGTAAAATTAATTAGATTTTTTTCTAAAAAAGATTAAGTTTCATATTGTCTTAGTCATATAATAAGCGCAATATTTTTAGCAAGAGTAGATTTACTTTTCACAAATTTTATTCAAATAGTTTTTGCGCAAGACTTTCCCGTCCAAGATCAATTTCAAATTCCCGCCCAACAAAACCAACAACTTGATTATTTTCAAAACGATTTACAAACCCGTTTAATTTAGGGAATTAAAAATTTAGCGAGATATTAGCATTTATGTCATTTGGCGTTATTGTTTGTTATTGCCGTTTGCCGTTGTCATGTCTTTGTCTTTGTCTTTGTTGTGTCGTACTTTCTCCCGCGCTCTTTTTATTTTTTAGCCTAGCGTAAGCGGCAAAGCGCCTGTCTATGCGAGAAATTTTTTTCGCCAAGAGGGCAAGGAAACTAGAAGTTTCCCTTGCCCTCACCCCGGCGGG
>JAITCX010000106.1 GCA_031282945.1 Elusimicrobiota bacterium | reverse complement strand
GGAACGGAAATCACAGTAAAAAAACTTGCCCCCTTGGGCGATCCAATTGAAGTGTCAATTAAAAATTATAATTTATCTCTACGTAAAAACGAAGCTTCAAAAATTGAAGTAGATGTACAATAAGACGGAGGTTATATGTTAAAAAACATGTGGCGTAAACTCATATTTAAACTACACATGTTTAAATTGCGCAAGAAACATCACAACCACCACGGCTTCTCTACAGGATTTGATAAAAATGCCGCTGCGTCTTCTTGCAATGCTCACAACCATCACCACTGCCGCCATCATTGCCATCATCATTCGCATCATCATAGTAGAGAGGAGTTTTTGCGCATAAAAGAACAACCCGGAATAATCCCCTTGAGTAATGCCGAACTCAGAGACTACATTTTTATTTACGCTTACTGCCCAGACGAACATTTTGAGCATAAGCTTTTGGAAATGGGATTTGTGCCGGGCAGCAGTTTAAAAGTTTTAGAAAAAACAAATATGGGACATAAAAGCTCTGTGCTTGTAAAAATTAAAGGTTCCACCCTTGCTCTAAATATGCAAATTGCCGAAAATATTTTAATAAGTCCACAACAATAAACTCAAAGAGAAAAAATCTTTGAGTTTATTTTTTGTTTTAAAAAAGTTAGTTTATTCTAAGAATATAAGGTTAATCTAAGAGAGGAGAGGTTATGGAAAAAAAGTTGACAGTGGCAATTGCTGGAAATCCCAACTGCGGAAAAAGCACTTTATTTAATGCATTGACGGGATCAAATCAGCATGTTGGAAATTATCCCGGGGTAACGGTTGAAAAAAAGTGGGGGTTTCGTAATTTTGAGGGAACTGAAATATCTTTTGTAGATTTGCCGGGGACATATAGTTTATCGGCATATTCTGAGGATGAAATTGTAGCGCGCGATTTCATACTTAAAGATAAACCTGATTTAATTTTATGCGTTGTAGACGCTTCAAATCTGGAGAGAAATTTATATCTTTTTACGCAGATCCGCGAGCTGGATGTCCCAATTGTTTTAGCTTTAAACATGGTGGATATTTTAGCTGACAAAGGTTATGAAATTTCCGCAAAAGAGCTTTCGGAAATTTTAGGCGTGCCTGTTGTGGCGACTGTTGGAAACAAAGCAAAAGGCATTGACGAACTCCTTAAAACTATAACGCAAAAAAGTTGGATAGAACATATGAAAGCCCATCCCCCCGCAAGCGTTGACTATGGCGATGACATAAAACTAGAAATAGAAAAACTGCAAAAAGTTATCGCTAAAGATTCAAAACTTGCAAGTTATCCAAAGTCATGGCTTGCAATAAAACTTTTAGACAATGATCCCGTTGCACTAGACATTGCAAAAAAATCGCCCTTAGCGGCTGAAATTCTTGCGCAAAACGAAAAAAGCAGGCATCATATAGAGGAACATTTTGGCGAGACCCCTGAGACAAAAATTGCTGAATATCGTTATGGGTTTACCCATTCTGTGGCGAAATCAGTTATAAAAAAATTACCCCAAAAAAAGCGCGACTGGACGCTGATAATAGATAAAATTGTATTAAATAGATTTTTAGGCATTCCAATTTTTGCGGCGGTGATGTTTATAATTTTTGCTTTTACATTTAGTGTTAGCACGCCTTTAGTGGAATTATTTGAACAATTTTTTGCATGGCTTGGCGATACCGCCGCAGAAATTATTCCCGAAGGACCGATACAATCTTTAGTGGTGGACGGCTTGATCGGCGGGGTCGGCGGAGTGCTTGGCTTTTTCCCCTTAGTTTTGTTTATGTTTTTTTCCATTGCGTTTTTTGAAGATTCAGGTTATATGGCCAGAGCGGCTTTTGTGATGGACAAAATTATGCATAAATTTGGACTGCATGGAAAATCTTTTTTGCCGATGATGATAAGCACAAACGGCTGCGCCGTGCCGGGCATTATGGCGTCCAGAACTTTGGATTCAAAACGCGATAGGCTCATTACAATGTTCATTTCGCCTTTTATGATTTGCGGCGCGAAACTGCCGATTTTTATTTTGTTTATCTCGGCTTTCTTTTCCAAAAATCAAGCGTCTGTAATGTTTTTGATGTATATCATAAGCGTGTGCATTGCGCTTTGCGTTGCAAAAGTTTTAAGCTCAACGGTTTTAAAAGGGGAGCCCGCGCATTTTGTCATGGAGCTTCCGCCGTATCACATTCCTACATTAAAAGGCATTTTGCTTAAGATGTGGGAGCGCGGGTGGATGTATATTAGAAAAGCGGGAACAATTATTGTTTTGATTACAATAATTTTATGGGCGGGATTTAGGTATCCTACGATTGAGGAAAATCCTGATATGTCGGAAGAAGAAATTGCAAGCGTGCAGATTGAACAAAGTTATCTGGGCAGGCTTGGAAATTTTATATCTCCAGTAGTTAAACCAATTGGGATGGATGGAACTAAAACAATTGCTTTGATAGCGGGGTTGGCGGCAAAAGAAGTTGTTGTAAGCACGCTGGGAACGCTTTATTCTCTCGGGGAAGTTGACACAGGAGACGAGGAAAGCACAAAACCTTTGCAAGAAAAAATTGCTACGGATCCAGAGTGGTCGCCTTTAAAAGCGATAGCGTTTTTAATATTCTGCATGATATATCCGCCGTGTATAGTTGCAATGGCGGTGTTTTTTAGGGAGACGGGATCAAAAATTAAATGGCTGCTCGGGCTGCTTATAGGCAATACAATTTTTGCTTATTTGATGGCATTTTTGGTTTATCAAATTGGGACTTTATTAAAGCTGGGCGTTTAAGCCAAGGAGAGAATTATGATTCAAAACATTATTATTGGAATTATTGTAGTTGCCTGCGTGGTTTTATTGATTAGACATTTCAAAAAAGGAAAATGTTCTTGCTGCAAAGGATGCGAAAAAAAGAAATAGCAAAAAAACCCTCCCAGCCGGGAGGGTTTTTTGTTGAGGGGCTAAAGTAAAATTGAATAATTTTAAAAAATAATTTTGGGACGTAGGTCTTTGCTGTTGAGAGATGAAAGAGAAAATTTTCACTCTGTTCTTTTCAAGTGCAGAAATTTTTTGACCAAGAGATACGCCGTTACTGTTGTTTGTCGTGTCTTTGCTTTTGCTTTTGTTGTTGCCGTGCCGTACCTCTTCCGCGCTCTTTTTATTTTTTAGCCTAGCGAAAGCGGCAAATTGCTTGGTCTTTACGAGAAATTTTTTTCGCCAAGAGGGCAAGGGAACTGGAAGTTTCCTTGCCCTCATCCAGGCGGGCGTGACAGTACAGACTGCTGTCTGTCACGTCAAAAGTAGAGTCGGCGCGGGGGCGAAAAAAATTTTCGCATGGCGCGTGGCTAAAAAATAAAAAATGAGCGCAAAAAAATTATAAAGAGTTTGATAAAGGGAAAAGGGGTTATGAATTTTCAATGAGAAAAAAATAAATTTTTAAAAAGGGTTTTTAAGCGCTCTTTTTATTTCTTTTTTCAAAAGAAAGGTTTTTCTGTTTCTCTTTTTTTAAAAAGAGAAAACTCTTAAAAACTCTTATTACTTTTCTGTTTCTCTTTTGGCAAAAAGAGAACCCCCTTCCCCCTTTGACACACCCCTAATTTTTTTATACAATTCTGTTAATAGTTTGTTGAAAATATCAAAACAATGGAAATATAAATGAATAATATTTTGCAAAATATCTTCTATATCATACTGAAAATTTGCTGTTGCCTTTCACTTTTTTTAAGCAAAATAATTCACAATATGATAGCAATATTTTCCCAGTTTTCCCCGCCCCCGCATTATCCTTCTCCCCCCAAAAACAAAAATCTCTTAAAAAACTTTACAGGCAAAATTTTATTTGCCCGCGCTATTTTTTTGCATTTTGCCCGCGCTAAGTTTTATTTGAAAAATTTTATAAGTAAATTTTTTCTTAATTTTCCTTTTGTATTTATAAAATATATTAAAAGCTTTTCTATTCCTGGATTTGCGGCGGTTTGTTTACTTTTTCTTTTTTGCCCAAAAACGCAAGGAGCGGTAAATACATGGGATGAGTTTATTAATGCATATAATAGCAGCGGTTTATTTATAGATATAACATTGGGGGGGAATCTTAGTGCAGGAACTGCGGCAATGACCGACAGGGAAAAGAAACGCTTAACCATTGACGGCGCCGGGTACTCTCTAGATTTCATGGGTCTCCGGACCTTCCGATTTTACTTAGAGGATTCAACTATTACATTTAAAAGCATTGCATTCCAAAGATCCACTACAACACGTAACGGAGGGGTTATACGTGGGGTAAGGAGTTCTATTGCATTTACAGGCAATATCAATTTTGAAAATAATTATGCAAAAGATAATGGAGGCGCAATTTCTGGAGAGGATTTTTCAAATATTTCTTTTGCCAATTCAACCATAACTTTTAGGGGCAATAGAGCGGATTATGAGCAAAC
>JAITCX010000069.1 GCA_031282945.1 Elusimicrobiota bacterium | reverse complement strand
GGAAAATCAACTTTGGTTTATGAAATAATTTATAAAGCTTTAGCGCAAAAATTTTATAGATCAAAAGACGCGCCCGGAAAATTTAAACAAATGCTGGGTTTGGAAAATTTGGACAAAGTTGTAATTGTAGACCAATCCCCAATCGGCAAAACTCCGCGTTCAAATCCTGCAACTTATACCGGGGCTTTTGGAGTTATAAGGGATATTTTTGCAAAACTTCCGCAATCCAAAGCGCGCGGCTATCTGCCGGGGCGTTTTTCTTTTAATGTCAAGGGCGGCAGATGCGAAAATTGTCAAGGGGACGGCACGCTTAAAATTGAAATGCAGTTTTTGCCGGACGTATATGTGACTTGCGATGTGTGCGGGGGCAAACGTTTTAATGACGAAACTTTGCAGGTGAGGTATAAAGGAAAAAATATTTATGAAGTTTTGGATATGAGCGTGGCGGAAGCGGTAGATTTTTTTGAAAATATTCCATCTTTAAAAAAAATTATTTCAACTTTAAACGATGTGGGTCTGGGATATATAAAACTCGGTCAAGCCTCCACCACCCTTTCAGGCGGCGAGGCTCAGAGAATAAAATTGGCGTCCGAACTTTCCAAACGCGCCACAGGCCGCACCCTCTATATTTTAGACGAGCCGACCACAGGCTTGCATTTTGCAGATGTTGGCAAACTTTTGGAAGTTTTGCAAAAATTGACTTATGGCGGCAATACAGTTTTAGTGATAGAACATAATTTGGATGTAATAAAAGTCGCCGATTGGATTATAGATCTCGGACCCGAAGGGGGGGAGCGCGGCGGAAAAGTTATCGTTGCAGGACCGCCTGAAAAAGTTATGAAATGCAGTGAATCGTTTACTGGAAAATATTTGGCGGACTATGTAAAAAGACAACGCATAAAAAATTTGCAAAAAGAAAATTCTAAATGATAGGAATAAAATCGTATTTGTTTATAACCTGTTACTAGTTTGTTGTTAAACCTTGACATTTGTTTATAAAATTGTATATAATGTGATTGTGGTGATTTTTAGTACAAGTATTAATGAGACATGGAGGAAATTATGAAAAGAAAGTTTGTATGGATGTTTGCGGGCGTATTATTTGTTCCATTTGTTTTTTTGGGCTGCCAAGGCGCGGCTATAGATTATGAGGGAATAGATGATGCGGCGCTGGAAATCGATATTGAAGATGAAAGCGGAACGAACATTGAAACTGTGGTAATTGATGAGGGGGCTTTTCAAGAGGAGCCTAATGTTAGAATCGGCCAGCAGGAAGTTATTTCTGAAATTAGGACAGTTCACTTCAATTTTGATTCTAATGCTCTTACAGGGGAAGCGCAGAAAATTTTGCGCGACAATGCGGCATATTTGCTTGCTAACCCGAATGTAAATGTTGTTGTAGAAGGCCATTGCGACAACAGGGGAACTGTTGCATACAATTTAGCTCTTGGACAGCGTAGAGCTATGAGGGTAAAAGAGTTTTATGTGTCTTTAGGAGTCCCGCCCAATAGGGTAGCTACAATTTCTTACGGGAAAGAACAACCCGTTGAATTTGGCGACAACGAAATGGCATGGGCTGCAAACAGACGCGCTGAAACTAAAGTAATTTCCCAATAATATATAGGGGCTGATGCCGAATTCGGCGTCAGCCCCAATTGTATGTGTGAAATTTTCAGCATATCCGTGCGATGCGTTAAATTTAGGCAATATTAAATAATGATAAACACCACAAAAATAATACCATTTATAATAATATCTGCCATTGTGCATTTAATTTTGATATTTTTTATCGTTGAGATGGAAATGAATCCTACATTCAATTCCGCTCCGATAGACGTGGCCTTTTATTCTGCAGCGCAAACAAAAACAGACATTCATACAACTCAGCCTCAAGCGGTAACCGCTCCGCCTCCTGCCCCCGAGCAAGTTAAGCCTCAGGCCGCGGCGGAGCAAAAAAAGTTAGAACCCAACAATCAAGAAGTAAAAAGCCAAGCTAAAAAAGAGCAGTCGCCCAAAAGCCAAGCGGCTAAAGCCGCCGAACCCAAAAGCGATATTAAAGTGAAAGAAAAGGCGGCCGCCGCGCCAAAAGAAGCGGCCAAACCCAAAGAAGTAAAAAAAGAAGCGGCGCCGACCCCCGCTAAAACTTCAACTCCTCAAAATGCAAGCGCCAAACCTCAGGCCTCAAGCGTTAAAACTCCCGCGGCAAACAATCTTACCGCCGCGCCGGCAAACGCTCAAACAATTCAAGCTCCGTCTACGCAAGTAAAAGATGGGGCTGTAGGCGCCCAATACGATTCAGTTGCTTTTGACGATAAAAGTTTTGAGTATTCCTATTATAATAGAATAATTATAAATAAGATAAGCAGGTTTTGGGAATGGGCGGGCGATTTTAAAAGTTTAACAGTGATAGTATTTTTTAAGATAAATAAAGACGGTTCTGTGGATGCGAATTCCTTAAAAATTTCTAAAAGTTCGGGTAATAAAAAATTTGACGAAAATGCTCAAAGCGCGATAGTTAGGGCGAGTCCTTTTGGACCGCTGCCCTCAGCCTTTAAAGGCGAGTCTATCGGCGTATATTTTGAGTTTAAGTATAAATAAATTGAAAAAAATATTTGAATTTGACAGGTGAAATCATGAAAAAACTTATTTTTGTTTTTGCATTACTATTTTTTGCGCAAACCCTTTTTGCCCAAAGCAATATTTATATAACTCTAGCGTCTTCGGGCAAAAAATTCAATATAGGCATTGATGCGCGGCCTATGTCGGCGCGCTCGCCGCAGGATGTTCAGTATGCCAAGTCCATTGGAAATGTTATAGAAAACGACTTGATTTTGTCTCGGTATTTTAATGTTATTTCAGCGGATGTAAGAAGCGCAAATATTGAGGATTCTCTCAAAGCGTGGTCGCAGGCGGATGCGCATGTTTTGTTTAATGCAACGGTAAGCGTTAGAGAAAACGCCATAGTTTTAAATGTGAGAATGTATGACATTGCAAGCAAGCAAATTGTTTGGGAAACGGCTTATAATTTTAATGATAAATCGGATTACAGAACGCTTTCTCATATTATAAGCAATGAGATAGTTAAACGTTTTACAGGCGAGGAAGGGATAGCTCTTTCCAAGATTGCTTTTGTAAACAATGGCACGAAATTTAAAGAGCTTTATGTGGTGGACTATGACGGCCACAATTTAAAACGTCTTACGCGCGATGCAAAATTAAATATGCTTCCCAAATGGTCGCCGGACGGAAATCAAATAATTTATACGAGTTATTTATTTAACAATCCAGATTTATTTTCAATAAATTTGGGCAGCAATAAAAGGTCGGTTATTTCAAAATATCAAGGGTTAAATTCAGCGGGGACTTTTTCGCCCAGCGGCAAAAATATAATGCTTACGCTGTCTCGCGGATTATTTCCAAATTTATATGTGATAGACAACGGCGGCCGTTTGGTTGCCAGAATGACAGACGGCGCCTATATTGACACAAGTCCATCCTATGCTCCCAGCGGCAAGGAAGTGGTTTTTATCTCCGACAGAATCGGCTATCCTCAAATGTATATCATGGGCATTGACGGAAAAAATGTGAGACGCCTGCCTACAAACGGCTATTGCGATTCTCCCGCTTGGTCGCCGCGCGGCGATAAAATTGCTTTTACGATGCGCCAAGGCAGAGGAAATTTCAACCTTTATATTTATGATTTGCGCACTACCAAAATTACCAGAATTACAAATAATCAAGGCGATAATGAAAATCCAGATTGGTCGCCTGATGGGCGCTTTTTGGTTTTCTCGTCGTCGCGTTCAGGCAGATGGGAAATTTATGTTATGGCTATAGACGGCTCAGGCACTAGAAAATTGGTGGATATTCCAAGCAATTCTTATACGCCGGCTTGGTCGCCGAACATCTCAAACGAGAAGCTTTAAATTTCTTTTGTAAAAAAGAAATTGAAATTATTTCTCTTTTTGAAAAAAGAGAAACAGAAAAATTAACGACACTTTAAACTTTATTCTCTCTTTAAAAAAAGACATAAAAATTTTTCTCTTTAACTTATTTCTTTATATTTTTTTGCGCTCATTTTTTATTAGTAGGGTGTCTTTGGCAACCTCAACGCCCGTCCTTGCCGCATCTTTTGTGATATTTATGTGTCAAGAAAATTTGCACGTCCGTCTAGGACGCGCTTCATTTTCTTTCCTTTAAATCTCGCAAAATCTGCGGCAATTACAAGCACTGGGGTTGCCAAAGACACCCTATGCGCGCTGCACTTGCGAAAATTTTTTTCGCCCCCGCCTTCAACAAACTCAAAGGCGCGCAAGCAACCTAACAACTGATCGCCCGCGCGCCTCTAAATATCCAAAATAACTTGAAGTAAAATATTTGTATTTCCAATCAGCTAAACCTAAAACCTAAACTTGCCGCCAAAGTTCAACCCATACCCAACCTTGCCCCCCATCGTCACAATGCCGTCAGCGCTCAAAGAAAAACTCTCCCCAAAAGACCGCTCAAATCCAGCCGCCGCATTTATATTGTTTTTGGCAAGAGGCGTCCCGTCAATCTTTGCGTCCTCAAGCGTTATGTAATACGAAGGTTTGTCCCCAGCCATTATCATGTCTACATAAGTTTTTACATACCAATGCGCTTTCTGTAAAGAACCGCTCGCCTGTAAACCAAAAATTGCATCAAAACGTAAATAGTCCGTCTTGGAAATGTGCGCCGCTAAACCATCATCCCCACCCTTAGATTTCTCATTGACATCCTCATTTTCTAAATACCCGCCATTCGCCCCAACTACCGCGCTTATATCAAAACTCTTAGCCTCAAAAACTTTTTGCGTAAGCTCCGCCGCCCCCTTAAACGCAGCCGCATTAAACTGCGCCTCATAGCTCCCAACACTCTCAACTTCCCTCGTAACCGCAAAGTTTTGCATCCCAACGGAAACCATAACCTTTAAACTCGTCCAGCCTATAAATAAACCGCTATACACGCCCCCGCTCTCCTCCGAAATGTCCGCTATATCGTTTGTCTGCTTAAACTTGTTTGACCCATAATTGAAAAATGCGCCCGCTATAATATTGTCCGTCTTTAATAAATTCATACCAGCTCTAAAATTCATACCCGTGTTTGTAAAATCTCCAAGCAAATCAGTATAATCCGATTTCATCCCATTGCTTCTGTATCCCCCATAAGCCCAAATTTCTTTAGCTTGGCTGTCTTTAGTAACCTTTGCAAAAAATGCATCATTGTCATAACTCACCGCATTTGCAACCAATGCATTGGCATAAAACATCCCCGACATCTGCAAAAGCATTTTCTTTACCCCAATAATATCATTAGCTTTCAATTTATTCCAAAGCGTATTCTGCACGCCCTCCGCAAGCGCCCGCTGATAATCCGTCAGCTCGGTCTGGCCGTCTGCAGCGGCAGGCGGCTCAATCGGCGTCTGCGCATACCGCGCATCTTTAAACGACTTGGACTTCCCATTTTCTTCTTCATACCCGCTAAAACTGCCGACAGCATATTGCGCATTATACGCCTCAATGGATTTATTTATCCTGTTTAATATCAATTTTTCAGTAGGGCTGAGCTTATTTACATAATTTCCAAAATATGACTGCATCTCATCGGCATCCAATAATCTGCCCCTCACCACAACCCACATCTGACTGGCTTGCTGGCGCAGCTGCGTGGAGTAAACCCATTGCATGCCGTCTGCAATTGATGACTGCCCGCCAAAAGATCCGCCTATTGACCCGTCTCCCGCCGCCTCCATTATCAAAGCTTCTTTATAAAATGTATAGCGGCTGTTTATGAAATCTACATTTAATTTTGCATTAGACCCTATAGAAATTTTTGCCGCATAAAGCCTGTCATAAATATCGCTTCCCATATCCATATCCGCCTGCCAAGTCCCTTCAATTGTAAGCGCTCCCGTAAATGTTACGCTGGAACCAAACTCTTTTCCGTCATAATGCGTTGACAAAGTAGAGTTTTTGTCTATTGCAAAATTCGCCCAATAACTCTCCCCTTGCGCATTGATTTGCCCAATTTTTTGCGCCCCAGCTTTCGTAAATATTATGCTTGCATCGTTTGCAAAAATTGTGCCATACCCCTTCCCCCCGCTCATCTCAAAATATTCATCGCTCGTATTTCCAAAATGCGGCAAATCGCCCGAGAAACTCATCACAGCCCCGCCCACAACCCCGAGATTGCCCGCAGAATTGGGTAGATGACCGTCTAAATCCTCGTCTGAAGTGGCGCTTAAAACTTGATCGTATCCAAAAGCTTTATCTCTTAAGAAAACCGCCTCGCCCAAAAAGTAAGAAAGCGTTGACGTTGGATACGATGTATTTTTGGAAGTGTCAATTCTCAAAGAAACGCTATTTGCATAATCGCCTGTAAATTTAGTCGGCACAAGCACGGCATTTACCGCGCTGCCTTTGCTGATAAACCTATTGTCATATTCAGGTCCATTGGGAGTTGGAACCGGCACATCCGATATGCTTACATTTAAACCTGTTGAAAGCGTTTTATTGCCTGCATTATACTGCAGCAAAATAAACTCGCCGCCATTGTCATTTTCAAAAACTCCTCTAAAATTGCTGATATCCGTTTTGTCCGTTATAATTATCAATACCCCGTCTGCAACAAGCGTTCCAGCGCCGGAATAATAAGCTTGCAATTCTTGCTCAAAACGGTAGATAAGTCTGCCCGCATTTACAACATTTGTTGTGAAAGCTATTGTGCTCATTATAGTTTGACCCGCATCCGAAATAAACTTGCCTTTAAATTCATTAAAGCCGCCCGACTCCACAGCAAAAATTCCGCCCCCCGCTTTCCTAATCACAGAATCGGCCGCGCCATTTATATCTGCATTAAATGTAACTTGGCTGTCGCTATTTATAAACATTTCAACGCCAGCCCCAAGCTCTATCTTTGCCCCAGCCCCTTGCTCCAAAGTTTTAGATCTTCCTCTAAACTCCAAAGATCCTGCATTTATCGCTATATTGCCCATAGCGGTCGAAGCGTCCTCAAAAACGGTTCTAGCCAAAACGCCGCTGTCGGGGTTCTGGACATAAGCGCCTTTAAATGCGTCCTGATTGCCCGTTAAAACTTGGCTGCCGCCCCCCTCGTAAGTCCATACGGCATCCGCAGCATCTGCCGAGACTGAACTTGAAATGGTAATATTTCCAAAAGTTTTAAGCTGCGCCCCGTCTGTATTTAATTTTATAGCTGAATTTATTATGCTGTTTTCTATACGCAAAACAGTCTCAAAATTATTTTCCGCGCTAATATTTATAATTCCTTGGCTTGCGCCGAAAGTTGTATTTGAGATCAATGTTGTGGCATGATTTGCAAGATTTATAATTCCTTTAAACTGCGAGGAATCCACGCCTTGCAAACTCAAAGTTGTCTGCGGTATAACATTAATTATGCCCGTTGAAACTTTCGCCCCAACGCTGAAATTTAAAACGCTCCCAGCGCGTAAATTTGTGATGCCGCTAAAATACGTCCCCGTAACATTTACGGTGCCGTCTGCAACTTCAAACGTCCCTCCATAACCCGCGCTATTGCCGCTTAAAATCAAGAGTCCGCCGCCAAGCTTTTTAAGATCGCCTGTCCCCGATATGCCTGAATTAAACGCCGCAAGCCCCTCGGGCAAAACTTCAATTTCAGTTGTAGAATTTTCATCCAACTGCATATCATTTGGAATGCTGGAATACCCTGAGGAATAACGATTATTTGTAAACGTTATAGACGAGTTTATCGCATGCAAACGCAATATGCCGCGGTTTAAGATCGCGCCGCCAGAGCCTGAAATTGCGGAGTTTCCAGTAAACAAAACGCCGCCCTCGTCATAAGCTTTTTTAGCATAAATTTCTACCACGCTGTTTTCGTCAATAAATATCGCGCCGCCGCCCGTCTGAGCGCCGCCCGCCGCCACATTTGCATTAAACCTAATAATGCCGCCGTCATAAGCGCTGTCATTAGATCCCAATGTTATTAATGAGCTAAATGCCGCAATCGCGCCGCCGCCGTACCCAATGGCAGCTTTGTTTGAATTAAACTCTATGCGGCTGGCTTTGCCCGCCGTCTGATTTGAATAATTATCCAAAAGTTTAAACTGAGCTGTTGAATTGTCAACATATAATGCGCCGCCAAAACCAAGCAGCGAGCTATTGCTTACAAACATCAAAGCGGCCGCCGCGGCGTCATTTTGCTCTTCATTATTGCGCGCCGCTATAAATGAAGCGCTGGCATTTTGTATAAAGAAAACGCCGCCCGAACTGGTCGCAATATTTCCAGTAAAACGGCTCGTGCGGCTTTGGCCTCTATTTGCCCAAGCAAAAACATCCAGCGTTCCAGCCGTCACCCAGCCAACGCCACCATGCCCGTCTGAGTTTGACTCCAAAACCACCATATTTCTAAAACTTGCATACACGGTTGGATCTATCATCCTCAAAACCGCGCCGTTTCCAAAATTGTCTACAATTTTTCCAGCCTCAAGACTTGTAGAGGAAATGTAGGCATCCCTAATTGTAAAGCCAGATAAAATTAAACCAAAAGGATTTGCCGTATCGCCTGACCCCTCTTTCAAATAGAACATTGCCGTGCTGTTTAAACGCCCGTCTTTAGGATTTCTAAAACGCGCCGTCATAATGTGGCTTTCGGGATTGTCAACTAAAGCGTTAAAATCTGCGGTGTCATCTTGACCTACAACCATAAACGGATTTCTGCCATCCACATCTGAAAATGCAGTGGGCGAGGAATATATCACCGTTGCAAAATATGCGCCGCTTCTGCCCCGAGCCGGATTATCTATGGCAAAAGGCCGCTCGCTTGCGTCTGCATTGATATTTGCATTATAGAGCAGGTCGCCTTTAGCTAAACGCATTTCCAAATGCACCGCATAGTCATTATAATAAGTGACATTATATTGATAGTCGTCATAGACGCCGCTATAAGCCAAACCGTCATAAAACTTAAACAGACCCGTTGGATTTAAAATGGGTAAAATAAATTCTCTGCCGTCATATTCTTCCGATGTGGGAGCCGCAAAATAATAAGATATGCCGCCAATGCCCAAAGGTATTTGATTGGAAGGATTGCCAATGCCTGAATTTATTATGTTGGTTCTAAATTGATCGTTTATTAAACTTGTAAAATTGTCATTTGTTTTTATGCCGAAAGTCAATAAATTTAAATAGTTGTCTGAAGCGCCCGCCAAATAATTTACCATTGTAGAACTGGAATTGTTTATTGTAACCGTGCGGATATTTTTATTTGCAGGGGCGACATCGCTATAATTTGAAATGTCAAAATCTCCAAAGAGAAATTGATAGTTTTTGCCCGAATTTGCATTTAATGTAAAATTGGAGCCGCTTGCGCCAAACGCCGTTACCGCCGAGGAGAAAATAATTTTATTGCCCGCGCCGCCGCTTATTGAAATAATATCGGCCTCTAAACGATATTGAGGTTTGGCGGGCGATGCGTCTGTGCGGCCGAATTTTACAGTTGCATTTGATCCATTAAAACTCACTTTGTCGCGGTTGAGGCGGATCTGCTGTTTGGAATTTCTCTCTTGCG
>JAITCX010000031.1 GCA_031282945.1 Elusimicrobiota bacterium | reverse complement strand
TTACCTGATTTATAATCAATTAAAATAAAGCTGCCTTTTTCGTCTATATCAATTCTATCTATTTTACATTTAATCTTATAAACCCCTGTTTTAGCAGAAATATTTGCGGCAAAACTTTGTTCGCAATCAAATACTTCTACGAAATCTCTATCTCTTTGCGTGTTTAAAAAACTTTCCATTTTATATTTAATTAATTCTTTCATTAAAAAAGCATCTTCTCTCGCCGCCAGCGCTTCAAAAGAATTAAATCGTTTATTTAATTCAGAGGAATATTTATCTTTAAAAGCATCGCTTAAAATTTCTTGTTTCTTTGTTCCTTTACAAAACATATCTTTTAAATAGTCATGTAAAAATGTACCAAGCGCAGGAAGTCCAAATTCTTCTCCCGGCATTTCTTGCTCTTTAAGACCTAAAACATATGAGAAATAAAATTTTAATCTACAATCTAAATATGAGGCTATAGAACTATGAGAATAATTTAAGCCTTTTAAGAAATCTTTTATTTCTTTAGTCTTTTTATATTTTTTCTTTTCTGCATTAAAAGTTGATGGATTTATTGCAAGATCAAATCTTTTTATTTGCACAGAGTCTAACTTTTGTGCCTCAAGTTGTTTTTGCCAAATAATTTTTTCTAAGAATCTGCTCTTAGGTTCATCTTCATTTTCAGGATAAATTAAATTTATATTTTTAGCGCCGGCAATAAGTCTTTCAAACATATATTTTTGAATTTCAAAATCTGCTTCTATTCTTGAAATTCCTAATGCCTGCATAATTTCAGCGGGAATAAAACTTTGATCTTTTGATATTTTAGGAATATTAGATTCTGTCATGGAAAGTATATAAATATTTTTAAAACTTAAATTTCTGGATTCCAAAAGCCCTAAAACCTGCAAACCCTCAAACGGAGAACCAAAAGTGTGCAGTCTTTTATCTTTTATACCTTCCAAAAAAATATTTAACAAATCCTCTTGTAAAAATTTTTGATTGCTTAAAATTTTAAAGTTTTTAATTTCCTTAGCATAATCAAGTATCGCCTGACATGCCAAAGCATTTAAAGAATGTCTGCCGACAATACTTAAGCGCAAAATTTTTTCTATAAAATTTACTGCGCAATCGCACAGTTGCGCAAGCGTTTCAATATTTTGCCAATCAGCAAAAAACACATTGAAAATCTCTTCTAATACTTTTTGGCATTGATCCTTGTCTAAATTTTGTTTTGCCGCTTTAACCGTTTTAGAGATTTCGTCTATTAAATCTTTATCAGAGATCATTTCCTGCAATTCCACAAAAAGTTTTCCAGATATTTGGCTTTGAGAATTACTGCCAAAAGCATCTTGTATTTTATGCGCAATAATTCTTGATATAGGTTCATCTCCCAAAAAACGCATATTTTTTACAAAAGGATTTGTTAAAACCTTCATAATATCTCTTACATAATAAGCTTTTTGTCTTTTAGAAATAAGACTCGCAAAAATACTTTCTAAAATGGAAAAAATAGCTGTGATATGTATGGGATAGCCCAATGAAACATTAAAATTATCTGTAATAGAAGTAAGCTCTGCAATCAAGGGCATAACTATATTTTCATCCGGCGTAACGATAAGCGTTTCATCCAATTGATCATTTAATAATTCGTTTTTTGCTATTAAATTTTTTACCAATACCGCTTGACTTTGATCATCATAAGCAGAATAAATATTAAAATCTTTTTTTATTTCCTCTTTCGGCATTTGCGCAATAGGCTGATTAAAATTCTCATATATTTTTCTTAAAGCCAAATACTCATTTGGATTTCCCGATATAATGATTGTAAGTTTTTTTGCATCCATCAGCTTTTTAAAAATTTCTATTTCTGTTTTATACATATAAAAAGGCGCCAGCAAAATAATTTCATCATAATCTAAACTCAATTCTCGCACGGTTTTATCTTTGCATTTTAAAAATGCAAAACTATTGGTTGCCAAATTGTTTTTTTCTAAAAAATCATGAAAAGAATGCCTGATCTCATTTGTTTTTATAAGCAAATTATTTATTTCTTGCGGCACATCGTATTTTATGTCTGCATTAGCTTTTATGTTTAATAAAGATTTTTCACCTACATCTTCTAAATCTAATTCTTCTATGAAATTTCGAACTTCTCTAACCCATCCCAACCCTTTTGCAAAAGTAGTGTTTTCTTTTATAATTTGTTTATCTTTGTCTAGCGTTTTGATTATTTCGTATAAAATAAATTCCGCTTGTAAATTTGAAATTTGAGATATATTAGATTTTTCAAAAAAGACTTTTTGGATATAAAGAGGATTTGTAAAAAAATCTGGAGGATAAAAAGATTTTTTATGTAAAGCCGCCAATTTTTTCTTTATGAAAAAAGACGGTCTGCGGCCGCCGCTTATACAGCAAATCTTTCCCTTTGCCTCAAATAAATATTTGGCGCAAAAATCTATAGCGTTTTGACTTGCCGATATATTGATTATTCCGCTCATATGTTTATTACCTTCTTTGCATTTATATCAGCTATAAAACCGTTCACTTGTTTTTTAGGATATATTTGTTTTAATTGCTGCATATAGTTTTTTACTTGTTCTATATTTTCCTTTTCTTTTATATTAGAACTTTTAAAGTCTAAAACATTTACAAAATTCTCACCAAAAACAATTTTATCTACTCTTAATGTTTCTCCATATGCTGTTACAATTTCTTTTTCATTGAAAACATTTTCAGGAGCAAAATAAAAAAACGGTTTAATTTGAGGGCTTAAAATAAAGTTTAAAACTTTTTCTTTTAATTCTTTTATATTTGGCAAATCATGGAAATTTTTTACTGCCTGTTCTATGGCAAAATTAATTTCATGATTGTCATCTCTGTCTTTCAAAGTTATTATCTTTGACAAAATAAAATGAATTATTATTCCTTCTTTTTGGCTAGCGCACATCATTAAATCATTTTGCCCAATACTTCTAGAACTTGCTGTAATATTTTTATAATTTAATTCTATTTCATCTTTAAAACTGGCTTCTTTTTTTTCTTCTTTTATTTCATCTTTATATTGTTCCTTTGAGCCTTTTACCCCTCTTATTTCATCTAACCCAAATAGCGACACAGCTAAATTTGATTTTCCATGTTCTTTACTTGACAATTCATCGGCATCATATGGAATAAAAATATACATTTCGCATTTTGCCCTTGTGCTTGCCACATATAAAACATTTAATTCAGATATAAAACTTCGCGCTTGTAATTTTTGATGAGTTTCAGTGAGCTTTTCAGAAAATGGATAAATTTTTGTTGTCATATAAATTGGATGAAATTTTGGTTTATCTATAAAAATTGGATTGGCGTTAGCGCCAACTTTAAATTTCCCAAAGGGAATAATTACAACAGGAAACTGCAGCCCTTTCGCTGTATGCATTGTCATAATTTTTATAGATTTTTGAATAGAAGTTTTTAAAAATAATAATTTATCGCTTACTGGTTTATCTTGTTTTGGATTGAGCAATGAATTTAAATATTCAATAAAATTTGCCAATCCAGATTTATCTTTTTCAAATTCTTTTATAAATTCTAAAAATCTTAAAATAAAAACTTTATCGGCTGCAAAATCTTCTAAAACAGAAAATTTTGCAAGTATAGATATGCAAAGTTCATAAATTGGAATAAGCCCAGCTTTCTTAAAAAACTCTTCAAAATATTCCTGCCAAATAGGAAAATAATTTCTTTGAAATTGTCTATATAATGCTGTCTTTTTTGATTTATATTCAAATAAAAATGCCTGCATGCATTCAAAATTAAGTTCTGTTTTTTTTAAAAATATATCGCCCAAAACAATTGAAGCAAAAGCCAAATTGTCCATAGGATTTAAAATAAAACGTAGAAAGGAAATCAATTGCAATATAATTGGATTTTTTGTTATGTCTAAAGATTGTCTGGTTTGGAAAGGAATTCCTTCCTGCATAAGCCAATTTGTAATTTTATTTACCTCTGCAGAAGTTCTACATAAAACTGTAATATTTTCAAGACCGAAACGCTCTATTAAATCTTTCGTATAATTTAAAAACTCTTCTTGCAATTTATCTTCTGAAATAGTTTTAACTTCTACATAACCTTTATCTTTTTTAGGTGAAAAATTTTGATGCAAATTTTCATAAGATCTTATAACCTTAAAGAATGCTTCGTTATTGTAATCATCATTTCCACTTAAAATTCTTTCTAAATTTTCCATAGAAAATCTTTCATTATTAAACTCTACAATTGTTTTATGGCTTCTATAATTTGAAGAAAGGGTTTTATGTTCTACTGGAGTCGTAAATTCATTGTCTATATTTAAGAAAATATCCGCCTGCCCGCCTCTGAATTCAAAAATTGCCTGCTTTGCATCTCCCACACAAAAAAACATTCCGTCCGGACTAGAGGATAAACTTTCTTCAATAAGCCTTTTTATTCCTGTCCACTGCACTTGGCTTGTATCTTGAAATTCATCCATCAAAAAACATTTATATTTTGCAGACATTCTTAAATATGCCTCAGGAATACTTTCTGGCTTAGAAAATAAATTATATGTTTTTTTATTTATTTCGCTGAGTAAAATTATTTTTTCTCTATTTGTATATTCCTGCAATTGTTCATAAACTTCTAAATATAAAGCAATATAATAATCATAAAATCTTTCGCTTTTAAAATTGTATAAATTCTCAAGTTTATGAGTAATTTCTAAAAATAAATTATTGGCGGCTTCGCTCTCAGCAGAATTTTTATTATAGGATAATTTATTGTGTTTTACATTAAAATATACTGAAACTTCATCATTAGAAACAGTTTTTTTATTACCCTCTATTTTTTCCAAATATTTAATAATGTTCTTATTGACATTTAGTTTTTCTTCATTTATTATGTTAAATAAACTTATAAAATTTTTTTCTATATCTTTAGCTAAACTATAAAATTTTTCTACATAATCATCTGAAATATTAGATTCTATATCAGATGAAGCATTTGATACCCCATTAAAAAAATCTGCTATTTTGGCATATATATCACTCGTAATAAACCAATGAGAACTTTCATTTTGCAAATACTGTTTTAAATATTTATCAAATAAATTTTTTAGTTTATTGTTTTTTAAAGATTTTCTAAGACAACTGTCCAATGCAAATTGCAAATATTGAGAAGAGCTTTCATCTATTTGAAAATCAGGAGAGAGATTTAAGTTTATTGCGCAAGCTCTTAAAAGTCTGTTTTTAAAACTGTCTATTGTAGAAACTGCAAAATCGTCATAATTGTCAAAAATATCTGCAAGGATTTGATTGCTTTTTTGGGATAATTCTTTTTTGGTTAAAGGAATATTTTCAAAAACATCTTTTGCGTCCATAGATAAAGCGGCCGTTTTGAGATATTCAATAATGCGATAGCGCATCTCAAGAGCCGCCTTTTTTGCAAAAGTGGTTGCGATAATATTTTTTAAGGTTAAGTTTTTATCAAATAAAAGTTCTATATATTTTTTTGCAAGACTATATGTTTTGCCTGATCCAGCGGATGCCAAAACTGAAATTATTTGCGCTTGTGTTTTTTGGGGCATTCTATCCTCTATAATGTCTTATATTTGTTTGACGGGCAATTTCTCTGTTTAAATCTTTACGTTTTAAATCTTCTCTTTTATCATAAGAATGTTTTCCCTTTGCAAGCCCAAGCAAAATTTTAACCAGCCCCTTTTGGCAAAGATAAACCTCTAAAGCGATTAATGTCAAACCTTTTTCTTTAACCTTCTGCGAGAGTTTATTTATCTCTTGTTTGTGCAGCAATAACTTTCTTTTTCTTTTTGCATTATAATCTAAAATATGCGTTGAAATATTTTCATAAGGGCCAATAAACATATTTTCAATAAAAGCTTCGCCTTT
This sequence comes from Elusimicrobiota bacterium, assembly GCA_031282945.1. Taxonomy (GTDB): domain Bacteria; phylum Elusimicrobiota; class Endomicrobiia; order Endomicrobiales; family Endomicrobiaceae; genus JAITCX01. The sequence goes on along the minus strand of JAITCX010000031.1, from coordinate 5,045 downwards.
TATAAATCTCACTAAATTGTCGCTAAGTCCAGCCCGAGAACTTCTCAGCGACTTAACTTCATAACCGTTTAAACAAATACCCGCTTCAATTTTATCTAAAATTTGATAATCGCTAAAAGCTTTTTTATTTGAGGCGAGAACTTTTTTATTGAACTTTTTTTCCGACATTTGCGCCTCCTTAATTTCTAAAAATTTTTAACAATTATTAAATTTTCATCCTAGCTATTTGCATACAAAACGATTATGACAAAATTTATATATTTCATCATAATCGTTCTTGTAAACTTGATAAGATATTTATAATTTATTTATCCTATCGGCTGCATTTTTACAATGCGCCCCACATCTGTTTATGCCTTTTGAGGCGCTTTTATTTCTTTTTCTTAGGCGCTGGTTTTGCTTTCGCCGCCGCTTTTGGTTTCGCTTTGGCTTTTACTGCAACTTTCGCTACAGCTTTTTTAACTGGTTTTGCAACAACTTTTTTAACTGCTTTTTTTGGCACGGCTTTGACTGCTTTTTTTACTGCTGTTTTTTTTACGCTAACTTTTTTTGCCATTTTAGTAGCTCCTTTTTTTGCAGTTTTTTTAGGGGCGCTTTTAGCGCGGCCGTTACTTCTTTCCGATCTATATACATCTCCATTTTTTAGATAATACAAATAACCCTCTTCTCTTTTTATGCCAAGAACCGCTACTTTTTCTTGCGGAAATTTTTGTCTATTAAATCCCCTTGACATTTGACACCTAGAAATATCCCCGTCCTTATCCAAAAAATACAAATAATCTTTCTCCTTTTGTACGCCTGTTTTTGCCACTTTCTCTGCCATTATTATTCTCCTTTTTTCTTTTTTTTCTGCCGTGTTTAGACGGCAAATTTATTTTAAACCCAAAACAAAAACGCATCTAAAAAATGCCAATTGTTATCTCGTCTATTCCTTTTTGCATAAGCCGTTTAAACAAATATTTTGACACAGCCTGCATTGTTAAAACGTCCGCCATCGCTCTATGCCTAACGCCTACCTCAATCCCAACAGTATCAGCTATAGCCCCCAACGCATTACTAGAAAAATTAAAGTGGCGCCGCGCCATCATAAGAGTGTCTATATAATTAAAATCTACTTTTAAGTTTAAAGCCTCATAAATTTCTTTTTTTACAAAACTCAAATCAAATTTGGCATTGTGGCAGACCACAGTATTTGACCCAATAAAATCTAAAACCTCAGCCGCAATATCTTTAAATGCCGGCGCGTCTTTTACCATTTCGTCATAAATAAAATGTATCTGCGAACATTCCGCCGCAATGGGGCGCTGCGGATTTACGAGCTTTTCATAGCGGGTTTCCTCTAAATTATCAGAAACTTTCAACATTGCAATTTCCAAAATTTTAGCCCCTTTTTCCGCAGACAAACCCGTTGTTTCAATATCTAAATAAACTAAATTTTTCGTGCAGTTTGAGTCAACTGGCAATTTTTTTTTTGGCACTTTAATACCTCGTTACCCATAAAAACAAAAGCGCATAACTCAAGTATACTATTATGGTATATAAAACCCACACCCATCTCCAAAAAACTTTTTTAGCAATTGATTCGGCGGCATAAACCCAAAGTTGATAAATCCCCTTGACAATAATTAAAGCCAAAACCACAGCCAGCGCAAAACTCACAAAAGAATCCAAAACAAAAAGCATCCCCCACCCAACAAGCCAGCCTTGCGATATGCCTAAAAGCGAAGTCTGCAGATCTACGAAATAAGAGACGACAGCGCTCATTAAACAAGAGATAATAAAAAATAACCATTTCTTATTGCAAAACATTTAATAAATCTACCCCCATACTTTTCATTTCATCCATTGCATCGTCTTTGCCGTAATAAACCGCTTTTCTAAAATATTCTACGGCTTCATCATCCCTGTTTAAATTTTTATAGGTAAGCCCCAACGCATGATTTGCATTAATACTCGTTGGATTAATTCTCAACGCCGCCAAATACCATTGCGCCGCCTCTTCGTACCTTTGGCGTTCAAAATATACATCTCCCATTTTTATATAAGCGTCTGTATAATCGGGACTAATATCAGTAGCTTTTTGATAGTTTTGCAAGGCAAGCGCCAGATCATTTAAATCGTCATAGGCATCCCCTAAATGCACATAAGAAAGCGCATAAACGGGATTGGCATCCAGAGCTTGTCTGTAAAAAACTATTGCCTGCGCAAAATTGTTTTGCTCGGCATAGGATTGTCCTATTAAATCATAAAATTCATAGACGGCAAAACTTTTTAATGCAATAGCCTTAGCGTACCACTGCCTCGCTAAATCATAATTTCCTAAATGTCTATAACAAAGCGCAATCAAAACATAGGCGTCTTTGAATTTTGGATTTAAAGCGATAGCTTGCTGCAAATATTGGGCGCTTTGATCATATAGCGCAAGTTGATTATTTTTTTCAGCTTTTAAAAATATGGATTCCGCCAACAAATATACAAGCATTGGATCTTGGCTGTCCAATTCATAACCTTGCGAAAGTTTGGTTATAGCCATATCATAGTTTCCAATTTTTATAAGAGCCATGCCCATTTTTTTAAAAAGATCGGCGCTAATATAATCTAAACTTTGAGCTTTGTCATAATATTTTGCAGCTCTGTCATAACTTCCGCGCTCATAAAAATCATCGGCAACGGCGGAGATATAAGCGCCTGAATATGTAAGCTCTGTAAAAACATAAATGCCTGCCACTAGAATTATAAAGGCAATAGTGAGCTTCAAACTCAACCTAAAATTTGAATCCACGCCCAAACGAATTTTCTTTTTTAATTTGTCGTCAGAAACTTGATGTTTGCCGAAAAGTTTTTCTCTCAATGTTTTTTTATAGAGAGGTTTTTTCTTGTCAATTTTAGGAGAATTTGTAAGTTTAGAAAATCGTCCTTTATTCTTATTGATAATGTTTTTTGAAATATTATTGTCCATTAGCGTAATTGAATCCTTTCATCTATTTTTAAAATTTTTACATTGGCAAAACCCGCTCTGGCAAAAACTTGCCTTGCGCTAAACATATTTTCTAGCTCGCCATGTATTAAATAAAGTTTTGTATTTTTTTTGTCTTGATTTTCCAACCATCTAAAAATTTCTTTTAAAACAGGATGTCCTGAAAATATATTATACTTTTTAATATTAAATTTTTCTTTATTAGCTAGCAATATTCCCGCTCTGCTTGTGGGGCTGACATAATTTACAACCATCATAAAAACGTCTTTGCGAGGAGAAAGCTTCAAAAATAAATTTTTGGACATTCCCATATCCATATCCCCGCTGGAGGAAATTATAATCATGGGACCTTTAAAAATCGGCATTTGCATTTTAAAATTTTTGGGAATTAAAGTTTCCTTTTCATAAACTTCTTTAGCAAACCAATCTCTTTTTTGACCGACAATTTCTTGCTCAAACAAATTTGTAATTCTATTTGCAGACGGACTTAAACTATAAATTGGAATATTTGAATTTAATATGCCCTCGTCTTGCATGAGTTTTAGCTCATATAAAAGACTTTGCGTTCTGTGGAAAGAAAGCGCGCTTATCCAAACTATTTTGGAATTATTTAAAGCATTCAAAATATCTTTTCTAAAGGCAGAAAATTCATTTTCGTCTACACTTTCTACATTTCCATTTGTTGTTTCAATAAAAACAAAATCGGATTTCGGCGCGGCCAAACTTTTACTTTGCAATTTTAAAAAACCGCTGCCTAAATCTCCAGAAAACAAAATTCTTGTTTCCTCCACATTAAACAAAACGCTTGCGGAACCCGGAATATGCCCCGCATCTAAAAGTTTAAAACTAAAATTTTCCGCCAGTTCCACAACCTGCCCATACTCCAATTCCACAAACAATTTTTCTATTTCAGCAGTTTGAGAAAGAATGCATATTTTGCATATTTCCCATCTGCCTTTTCTGCTTTTTTGAAAATCTATAAAATTTATAGGATTTAAAACCGTTTGAGGTTTTTCATCTTTTAAACAAAAATCTTTCCAATGCGCAATTTTTTTATTTGCATTATCGTCATACCAAAACCATTTTCTTTTTATTAAATCAGCGCCCGTTCCGTTTGAAAAAAATTCCAAAGCTAAAGCTTTTGTGGCGGCGGTTGCATAAATTTTACCATTAAAACCGCTGGCGGCAAGCAATGGAACGCGGCCGATATGATCTGTATGCGCATGCGTTAAAACTAAAGCGTTTGCATTTAAAAATTTAGGCGCAATGCGAAAATTTCTTTTTTCTATTTGCTCATTTTCCATAAACATTCCAGCATCTATAATGCAGGAGACGCCGTCTGACTCAAGCAAAAAAGAACTTCCCGAAACCATTCCCGCCGCGCCGTCTGCAGTTACAAAAACCTCACCATTTGTCAAGCCAAAACAAAACAGCAAAAGCAAAACGACCGACCTAAATTTTTGCATCTTTGCCTCCAATTATTTTATTGAAAACATAAAAGCAAACGGCTATTGAGCTAAAATTTAAATTTATTATATTTAAGTCTGGTCTACATTTTTTAATATGATGCCAATTTTAAAAACATCTTATGTCCCAAATTCATTTTTCTATTTATATGCAAACTTCTCTCTTTATATCTTGCGCTATTATTACATCTTTTTTGGAGCCGAAACTCCTATCAAATTTAAACCGCTTTCAATTATTATCATCACAGCTTTTATAAGGGCAAGTCTAGCTTTTGTTAGATTTTTATCGTCAGTTAAGACGCGGTTTGTTTCATAAAATTTATGAAATAAATCTGCAAGCTCTATGAGATAAACTGTAAAATGGTGCGGGCTTAAAGTTTTAATGCAAAGCAGAAGCGTGTCGCTAAAAGCTATAAGTTTTTTTATTAAATCTCTTTCCTCTTTTGTAGAAAGCAAATCAAAATTTATATTTTTTAAATCCAGCTCATCATTTTTCGCCGCCTCTAAAATTGAATTGCATCGGGCGTTTACATACTGAACATAAAAAACAGGGTTTTCCGCAGAACTTTTTTTTGCTAATTCAAGATCAAAATCCAATTGGG
>JAITCX010000024.1 GCA_031282945.1 Elusimicrobiota bacterium | reverse complement strand
GAGAAATTTTTTTCGCCAAGAGGGCAAGTGAAACTTCCAGTTTCTCTTGCCCTCACCCAGGTGGCGTGACAGTACGGAATGCTGTCTGTCACGTGGAAGAGTAGATTTTGCGCGGGGGCTAAAAAAATTTTCGCAAGCGCGGCGCCGAAAAACTAAAAGGTAGCGCAAAAAAATAAAAAGAAATAAGTTTAAACAGCGTTAATTTTCTGTTTCTCTTTTACAGAAAAAAGAATTCAGTTGCAGGTGTCGTTAAGTTTTGTTTCTTTTTCAAAAGAAATAATTTCCAACTCTTTTTTATAAAAGGGTTAGATGTCGTTAGTTTTTCTGTTTCTCTTTTTTCAAAAAGAGAAAAATGTCCTGTCTTTAGTTTTCTGTTTCTCTTTTTCAAAAAGAGAAAAATGCGTTAAAGAGGAGCTATTTATGAGAAAGATTTTAGTATCTTTTATCACCCTGCTTGTTTTTTGTATAAATACTTTTGCAGACAGCAATTTAGACTTAACCCAAAAAGCCGCCAAAGACGGAGACGTTCAGGCGCAGGTTAAGCTTGGGCAAATGTATTTTAGAGGAGACGAAATAAAAAAGGATGACAAAATGGCATTTCGGTGGTTTATGGCCGCCAGCCAAAAAGATTATCCTGAAGCTCAATATTGGGTGGGCTATATGTATGAAAACGGTTTCGGCGTATCCAAAGATTTGGACAAGGCCAGCCAATATTACATGAATGCGGCCGCCAAAGGCAATAGCGATGCGCAGTTTGCATTGGGCAATATTTATCTCTCTCGAGAGGACATCACAAATGCAAGTCTTTGGTTTGATCAAGCGCGCGGTTCAAATAATATTTTGGCGGCGGAAAAATCTGACGAGATCGCACGTCAGGCGCAGCGTTCCGACCTGCAAAAAGATACAGACGAACTGTTTTTGCGCGCCTACGGCGACAGCGAAGCAATGTTTTTGCTGGGTCAAAAATATCAAGACGCGCAGGTCATTGAAGGGGACGCAATCCCCGACTATAACACTGCGATTTATTGGTATAGATTGGCAAGTCAAAAAGGTTATATTCCAGCCCTTTTAAGACTTGGCAATATTTATCAATCGGGTGAAATTTTTATTAAGTCGGATCCACAAAAAGCTTTTGATTATTATATCCAAGCGGCCGAACAAAACAGCGTTATAGCGCAATTGGAAATTGCCCACATGTTTAAAATTGGTTTTGGCACGCCTGTAAGTTTAACGCGCGCATTTTATTGGTATAGCAGAGCGGCGGCGCAAGGTAATGCCGAGGGCTATTATAATGTAGGGCTGATGTTTGAGGAAGGTCTGGGCATTGGCAAAAATTATAGACGGGCTTTTGATTATTATTTAATGGCGGCCGACAAAGGCCACTTGAAAGCAAAGTTTAGGTTGGGGCGTATGTTTCAACTTGGATTGGGCGTGCATCAAAATAATGCCGAAGCGTTTACCCTCTTTAAACAAGCGGCGGATTTAGGCGATATCACCGCGCAATATGAGATTGGCAAAATTTATAAAGATGCGCTGATTGGAATTGCGCAAAATGATGTTGAGGCGGTGAGATATTTAAGCAGGGCGGCCTCCCGCGGAAGTTTAGCTGCAAAAACAGAATTGGATTATATGGTTGCGCAGGGGCGCGTCGTTCCCTCGCAATTAATGGAAGCGCTTAGCTTGCGTTTTGATACGGGGCTTTATTCGGACAATCCTGAAGTCGTCGGCGGTTTGGTTATAGAAGCTCTTGTGCCTTTTGAATACAGCGCTCAGGCGGGCGATATCAGGGCGCAATACGAGCTGGCTAGAATGTATCAGCGCGGGGTGGGCGGTTTGCCGCAGAGCAATTTAAATGCATTTAAATGGTTTTTGAAATCTGCCCAAGGCGGTTATGCTTTGGCTCAACTAGAACTCGGAACTTTGTATGAAAGAGCGGCGGCGGTAAATCAAAATAATACTAGACAATATAATATTGATGCAGTAATGTGGTATAAGCGCGCCGCCCAGCAGGGCAATGGTTTGGCGCAGTTGAACTTAGGCAAAATTTATGATGTTGGGGTGGAAGGCGTGCCGGGCAATGCATTGGAAGCGCAGCAATGGTATACAAAAGCGTCTTTACAGAGCGGACCTATTGCAAATGAGGCTAAACTTTTATTGACTGCATTGCAAGGAGAACTTGCGGAAGTGAGAGCTTTTGAGGAACAGGCTGTAGCGGCGGCCGCCAAGAAACAGACTAGCGTCGCGGCGAAAAAACCTGCTCCCAAAAAAGAAATTAAGAAAGCCGCTCCCAAAACCAAAAAGCCGACCGCTTACGATTTGCTTTTACAACGGGCGCAGAAAGGCGACAGCCAAGCTCAATATGAACTGGGTTTGCAGCTCTATAATCCAAAGGCCAAGAAACCAATTTCTAAAACAGATATAGAGGCGTTTAACTGGTTTACGAGGTCGGCGGCTAAAGGCAATGCCAATGCAAAATACGCTTTAGCGGTTATGTATTATAGGGGGGACGGCGTGAGCGAAGATCCCAAGAAGGCGTTTGCTTTATTTTTAGATGCGGGGCGGGCGGGCAATGAGGATGCGCGAAAAAGTTTATATTATATTTTTACTTATGGAGATCCAAAAATTGGCATAGATAAAGATTTAGATGAGGCGGCCAAATGGGCAGAGATAGAGAAAACAGATCAAGCAAATTCAGCTCAAAAGATTGAATCTTTAAAAGTTATTTCGGATGTTTTAGCGGATTAAAAATAAAAGTTGTGAGGTGTTAATATGAAGAAGCTTATTTTTACATTTTTGTTTTGCGGACTTTTTCTTATGGCTTGTTCCAATGGAGACAGCGAATCTAAAACAGGTTTTTTTAGTAATATAAAGAACAAATTTTCCAGCATAAAAAAATCTTATATTGCCTCTAAGCAAGACATTACTAAAATTGACGACATTTTTTCGCAAGGGTTATATGCTCAAGCTTATGATATGTATTTTGATTTGGCGAGCAAAGGAAATGCGCAAGCGGAATATAAACTTGGTGCGATGTTGGCGATGGGGCAAGGCATTAACAAAAATATGGTTGAGGCGATAAAGTGGTGGCAGTTGGCCGCCGAGCATGGAAATCAAATTGCGCAATACAATTTAGGCGTTTTGTATTCTAAGGGGGAAGGCGTTGCTCTTGATACGCAGGCGGCATTGAAGTGGTTTGAGCAATCGGCTCAGCAAGGTTTTGCAAGCGCGCAATATGCTTTGGGCGTCATATATATGGATGGGGTGGGAGTTGTAAAAAATGAGCAAGTGGGGCTGCAGTGGATGCAAAAGGCGGCGGCGCAGGGAGATCAGCAGGCTATTGCGGAATTGAAATCTTTAGGTGTGCAGCAATGAAATTTTTGGTGGGGAATAGAACGGGGCTTTAATAATCTAACACAAAAGCAAAAGCAGAATTAAAAACATCTATTGGCATTAACAATTAAAGCATTATTTAAGTAATTTTCAATTTACTGAATTTGCTCGTTTTAACATACTCAAATTTTGACTGATGGGGGAAAAAAATCGGCTATTCAGTTAGTTGTATTTTTAAGCATTTTTTTGCCAAAATTATAATACAATCATAATTAACCACCCCTTCTCTTCTCACAAAACAAAAAGGGAATTGAAAGTTTCAGTTTTCAATTCCCTTTTTAAAGATGTATAGACTTTAAATATTGCGTCTGTCTATCTGCCAACTACAGCATTGCTTAATCCAAAATTTTATCATCAAAGAAACAATATTTTATTTTAATTTCACCTATAAATTCTTAGCCTTCAACTTTCTTGTAACAACAAAATCTATGCCCGTTTCGGCAACATTTTTAAC
>JAITCX010000023.1 GCA_031282945.1 Elusimicrobiota bacterium | reverse complement strand
CATTTTTACAGAATATAAAAGTTTTGGATCCCGCCTGCGGCTCGGGAGCTTTTCTGGTTTATGTTTTTGATTTTTTGCTTGCGGAAAATAAACGAGTTGGAGAAATTTTAGGCGATTTGTTTAGCTTGGAAACTTATGTCCGCGACATTTTACAAAACAATATTTACGGCGTGGATTTAAATGATGAAAGCGTTGAAATTACAAAACTTTCGCTTTGGCTTAAAACAGCGCAAAAAGGAAAAAAGCTGACGGCGCTTGATAAAAATATTCGTTGCGGGAATAGTTTGATTGACGATGAAAATATTGCAGGGAGAACGGTATTTAATTGGCAAAAAGAATTTAAGGAAATTTTTGAAAACGGCGGATTTGATGTGGTGGTAGGCAATCCGCCTTATTTTAATATTCAAACTTTAGGAGCGCATTCAAAAGAAGCGGAATTTATTCAAAATAAATTTTCTCAAATTTGGCAAGATAAAAGCGATATTCTATTTTATTTTTTCTATCTCGCTTTAAAAATTTCTAAAGGAGCTGTGGGTTTTATTACCTCAAATGCATATTTGTTTTCAGATAAAGCGCAGAAACTTCGCAATTTTATAATTGAGGATGGGCGGTTGAAAACTATTGTAAATTTTGAAAAGTATCTTGTTTTTGCCGATGCTTCAATAACCTCTTGTATTTCTATTTTCAATAAAAATAAAAAAGATACTTGCGCTTTTGTTTTAACAGAGAAAAATTATAAAAGCGATGAAATTAATAGTATTATAAATAATCCGCAAAATTCATTTAAAGTTTCGCTGAAAGCTAATGACGTTTTTGCTTTAGTTGATAATAGAATAAGTAAATTAAATGCCAAAATAGATGGGCGGAATCCCAAATTGCAAGAGCTTGTTAAAATGGGAAAAGGGATGGAAACAGCGGCTGACGGAGTATTTCTGTTTGAACAAGAACCAAAGCAATTCCCAGAGGGATTTATAAAAAAACGCGTAACAGGCGAGAACATTGAACGTTATCTCATAAAGCAAGAAGGGCAATATATTCTTTATTTTGAGGACATTGAAAATTTTGATGATTTACCGCAATCAATTCAAGAACATTTAAAAAACAATAAGGATGAATTGAAAAATAGAGCAACATTTAAAAATGAATGTCGCGTTTGGTGGAGATATTCTCGTCCAATGCATAGAGAATTTTATCATTTGCCAAAATTATATTGCAGTCGTAGAGCGTTCCATAATACATTTTGTTATGACGGCGGCTTTGAATATTTGGGGTTTTCAAATATGACTGTAATTTTTGAAACAAATCCAAAGTTTTCAATTAAATATATTTTAGCTTTATTAAATTCTAAACTATTAAATTTTAGATATAAATCTATAGGAAAACAAACTGGTGGAGGAAGCTTTGAGTATTTCCCAAACGGCGTAGGCAAATTGCCGATAGTTGTTATCGTCCCAGCCGATCAAAAGCCGATTATAGAACTCGTTGATAAATTAATGAAAAAAATAAATGAGCGCCAAAAATTAATTGAGACTTTTGGAGGTTTACTAGTTTTGGAATTTAATCTAAAAAAGCTCTCTCCTAATTGGTGGACTTTAAAATTTCCTGATTTTGTTTCCGCCTTAAAAGTAAAACTTTCTTTAGCGCAAAAAGATGAGCTGTTGCAGCTGTTTAATAAATATCAGCAAAAACTTGCCGCTTTATCCGCCGAGATAAAATCAATAGACAATGAAATTGATCAGCTTGTTTATAAACTTTATGGGTTGACGGTGGAGGAAATAAAAACAGTGGAGAGTAATCTATAAATGTTTATGATTTTAAAGAGTTTGACGAGCTAGCCGATCCCCCCAACCTCCTCCCTATCTCATAAGCCTTCCTGCAGTCCTTGGGAAATTTCTTAGCTCGCGCCTCTTTTTTCTTTTCCTCGTCAAAAGAGGAAGCGTCATACTTGCTGTAATCGCCAAATTGCAATGTGTCGGCGCTGATGAGCTGTTCCACTTTCCCGTTAAACTTTCGCAGAATTCCTGTATTGAATAAATATACATATGTGAAAAGCAAGTGCAGAGGTTTAGGAACATTCATCGTGTAGAAAAATGCGGCATTGATCTTGCCTGTGAAATTATGATTTCTTTTTTTCTCATACGAAACATTTATAAAACCAAAACGCTCAATAAACGCCCGCATTAATGATGTTACATCGCCTAGATAAATCGGCGAGCCGCAGATTATTGCATCGCTATGCAATGCTTTTTCCATGATTGGCGATAAGCCGTCATTCATAGCGCAAGCCATCGGTTTTGCGCCTTTGCGCTTGCAGGCAAAACAGCTTATGCAGCCTCTGTAGTTTAAATCAATTAGATGAATCATCTCTGTCTCGGCTCCGACAGAAGCCGCCCCGTCTAATGCTTTTTGAAGCAGCGCCGCTGTGTTTCCATTCTTGCGGGGACTGCCGTTTATTGCAATTACCGTTGTCATTGTTTCCTCCTCGTTTATATATTGAAAAATAATGTTAAAATTATATCTTAATCCTATTATATAATGTTAGATAACCGCCCGCCCAGAAAAGCTTGTGCGATCTCCGCCCCAACCTGTTTTTGTTAACTTAATCCGATTAAAATCATAAGCTGAAAATTCTACGATACATTATGAAAATTAAAAAACAGCGGAGCGGCAATTTGGAGCGGACGCATATGGAAGCTAAAATTTCTAGAAATTGAGCGGCGCATTTATTTGAGGGGAACGCATAACCGTATAGACTATAAAGACAAAAAAATAGAGGAGAGCCATAATGGCTAAAACTAAGAAAGAAATAAAAGAACAACCCGTGGAGCAGGCGCTTTGGGCATCTGCCGACAAGCTGCGTAAAAATATGGATGCGTCGGAGTATAAGCATATCGTTCTGGGGCTTATTTTCCTGAAATATATTTCGGATAATTTCTACGAATTATACCGCAAGATTGAGTCACGCGAAGGCATCTATGAATGGTCGGATCCAAACGATCGCAATGAGTACATCGCCAATGGTATATTTTGGGCGCCGCCGCAGGCTAGGTGGGACTATTTGCAAGGGCGGGCAAAACTTGCCTCTATCGGTAAAGATGTGGACGATGCAATGGATGCCATTGAAAAGGATAATCCTTCTCTCAAAGGCGTGCTGCCAAAAGAATACGCTAAAGAAAAATTAGACAAGCAGTCGTTGGGCGGACTGATAGATATTATCAGCGGCATTGCTCTCGGCGACACCATATCCCGCGCTAATGATGTTTTAGGAAGGGTTTATGAATATTTTCTCGGGCAATTTGCGCTGGAGGAAGGCAAAAAAGGCGGTCAATTCTATACGCCGCGCTGCGTGGTTGAACTGCTTGTGGAAATGCTTGAACCTTACAAGGGGCGGGTATTTGATCCCTGTTGCGGTTCCGGCGGCCTGTTTGTGCAAAGCGAAAAGTTTTTGGAAGCGCATTCCGACCGCCGTGATAACAAGGCAAAAGAAATAGACAAACTATTTGATAGTATAGTAACCGTTGTTGGACAGGAAAGCAATCAGACCACTTGGCGGCTGTGCAAAATGAATCTTGCTTTGCGGCGCATAGACAGTACATACGTGAAATGGAACAATGAAGGCTCTTTTCTTAACGATGCCCACCCCGATTTAAAAGCGGACTATGTTATTGCCAATCCGCCGTTTAACGCCAGCGATTGGAGCGGCGAATTGCTGCGCGCAGATGGGCGGTGGAAATATGGAACGCCCCCCGTTGGAAATGCAAATTATGCTTGGATTCAACATTTCCTATATCATCTAAATCCCAAAGGCTCCGCAGGTTTTGTGCTTGCAAAAGGTTCGCTGTCGTCAAAACAAAGCGGTGAAGGCGCGATTCGCAAAGCTATAATCGAAGCAGGACTGGTGGATTGTATTGTGAATCTGCCAAGCAAACTTTTTTTAAACACGCAGATTCCAGCTTGTCTGTGGTTTTTGTCTCGCGCTAAAGAAAGCGATCCAAATCATGCGCGCCGAAATAGTATTCTCTTTATTGACGCTCGCAATATGGGCAAGCTGATTAACCGCAGAACCCGCGAGTTGACCCCCGATGACATTCGCTCTATCGCTGATACTTATCATTCTTGGAAAACGGGAAATGATTACAAAGATGTGCAGGGCTTTTGTAAGTCGGCGCTTGTATCGGAGGTAGCTTCGCTTGATTATATTCTTACGCCGGGACGCTATGTCGGTTTGCCTGATGAGGAGGAGGATTTTGACTTTGCACAGCGCATCCAAACTTTGACGGCGGAACTCCAAGCGCAAATGGAGGAAGGAATAAAACTTGATAAAAGAATCCGCTCAAATCTTGCAAAGGTGGATGCGCCTAAGAGCTGAAAATATACATCTGAGCTTTATTGACACGTATATATAATGTATATACGATATTTAAATTATTATACAATCAAGAGTTTTAAGAAATTTTTTGGAGGGATTAAAAGTGATTAAGAAATTAATTCAACATGGAAACAGCGCCGCAATTGTCATTGATAAGCCGATACTAGAAATGCTCCATATAACAAATAAAACTTCTTTTGAATTAACTACAGACGGGAAAAATATTATTCTATCGCCTCAAAATAATATTAAGCAAGAAAATAATATTCTTGAATCATTGGAAAAAATTAATAAAAAATACGCTCATGTATTAAAAAGATTGAGTAAATAAAGATGATACATTTTTGACATTAACGGAAGTATTGTTAATATTGGAAGATCAAATAAGAAACTATGGCGGGATGTATGGAGTTAGAGATTTAACTTTATTAAGCTCGGCAATAAATTTGCCGCAATCAAGTTTTGAGGGAAAATATTTGCATAAAACAATTCCAGAAATGGCGGCAGGCTATGCATTTCATATATGCCAAAATCGTCCGTTTATTGACGGAAATAAACGCGCCGCATTGGCAAGTTCATTGGTGTTTTTAGATATAAATGGATATAGGTTTAATTGCAGAGATGAAATTCTATACGCTGAAATAATGAATTTG
>JAITCX010000224.1 GCA_031282945.1 Elusimicrobiota bacterium | reverse complement strand
TAATTATTGGGTGAGAGTTGTTGTTGAGAGATGGAGCGTGCGCAAACAAGCCTAAGATTTAGCAGTGAGTCAAATAATTATATTTTCAGCAAAAGCCAAAAAAGTTGAAACTTAAAAATGAAAATCAATAGTTTTAAAAAATAATTATTGGGTGAGGGGTTGTTGTTGAGAGATGGAGCGTGAGCAAACAAGCCCCAGATTTAGCAGTGAGTCAAATAATTATGTTTTCAGCAAAAGCCAAAAAAGTTGAAGCTTAAAAATGAAAATTAATAGTTTTAAAAAATAATTATGGGTGGAGAGTTGTTGTTGAGAGCTGAAGCGTGAGCAAACAAGCCCCGGATTTAGCAGTGGGTCAAATAATTATGTTTTCAGCAAAAGCTAAAAAAGTTGAAGCTTAAAAATGAAAATTAATAGTTTTGGAAAATAATTATTGGGTGAGAGTTGTTGTTGAGAGATGGAGCGTGCGCAAACAAGCCTAAGATTTAGCAGTGAGTCAAATAATTATGTTTTCAGCAAAAGCCAAAAAAGTGGAAGCTTAAAAATGAAAATTAATAGTTTTAAAAAATAATTATGGGTGGAGAGTTGTTGTTGAGAGATCAAGCGTGAGCAAATAAGCCCTAGATTTAGCAGTGAATCAAATAATTATATTTTCAGCAAAAGCCAAAAAAGTTGAAGCTTAAAAATGGAAATCAATAGTTTTGGAAAATAATTGTTGGGGTGAGAGTTGTTGTTGAGAGATGAAGGTGCGCAAACAAACAAAAAGAAATAGGTTTAAATAGCGTTAATTTTCTGTTTCTCTTTTGCAGAAAAGGGAAGCAAGTTGCAAGTGTTGTTAGTTTTTGTTGTTGCCGTGTCGTCCTATCGCCCGCGCTCTTTTGGTTTTGCGGCGTAGCGGAGCGTAAGCGCTGCTATGCGAGAAATTTTTTTCGCCAAGAGGGCAAGTAAAACTGGAAGTTTTATTTGCCCTCACCCACGCGGGCGTGACAGTACAGACTGCTGTCAGTCACGTCAAGAGTAGAGTCGGCGCGGGGGCGAAAAAAAATTTCGCAAGCGCGGCGCCGCAAAATCAAAAGGTAGCGCAAAACAAAAATAAAGAAATAAGTTTAAATAGCGTTAATTTTCTGTTTCTCTTTTATGAAAAGAGAAGCAAGTTGCAAGTGTCGTTAGTTTTTGTCTCTCTTTTCAAAAGAGAGAATTAAACTTTAATGTGTCGTTAGATTTTGTCTCTTTTCTAAAAAGAGAAGCGGAAAACTTATTTTTTGAGAGCCAATAAAATGAAATCTAAAAAAGCTAAACCAATTTTTTTCTGCAGTTCTTGCGGTTATGAAAGCGCCCAATGGCTTGGCAAATGCCCGGCTTGCGGGCAATGGAATAGCTTTGTGGAGCATATTCCAGCCGATAAAAACGTTGTAAATAAAACGCATTTAACAAATTTTTCTTCAGAAGTTATAAAATTACAAGATGCGCCCACAGATAAATGGCAAAGGTATGAAACAGGGATAAAAGAATTTGACATAATCGTAGGCGGCGGCGTAGCAAGCGGCTCAATAGTTTTATTGGGAGGATCGCCCGGCATAGGCAAGTCAACTTTGATGTTGCAGGTTTGCGATAAATTTGCTCAAAATGAAAATGTATTATATGTTTCAGGCGAAGAATCGGTTTATCAAGTAAAAGCGCGGGCAATGCGGCTTGGCATAAATAGCGCCAAATTATTTTTAATGTCTGAAACAAATTTGGAAAATATTTTGGACGCTGCAGAAAAAACTAATCCAAAGTTTATTGTTATAGACTCAATTCAAACAGTCTATAGCGCCCAAATTTCAGGCGCTCCCGCAAGCATTTTGCAAATAAAAGAAGTTACCGCAAGACTTTTGGAGATTGCAAAAACTAAAAACATTGTAATCTTTTTGCTTGGGCATGTTACAAAAGACGGCGACTTGGCGGGTCCTAGAGTTTTGGAGCATATCGTGGACACCGTATTATATTTTGAAAACGAAAAACAACATATTTTTAGAATTTTGCGTTCTCATAAAAATCGTTTCGGCCCGACAAATGAAATCGGCATTTTTGAAATGACCCAAAAAGGATTGATGGAAGTTTTAAACCCTTCCGAAATTTTTTTGAGTTCGCGTCAGTTAAATGCTCCCGGAAATATTATCACCGCATCTATTGAGGGGACGCGCCCTCTATTGCTTGAAGTTCAGGCGCTTTGCGTGCATACCAGTTATGCAATCGCCCGCCGCACCGTCAGCGGCTATGACGCCAATAGAGTTGCAATCTTAATAGCGGTGTTGGAGAAATTGTTGAATCTCCCTTTGGAAATGCAAGACATTTTTGCAAATATTGCAGGCGGCGTGCGCGTGCGCGAAACAGCGGCCGACTTGGCTTTTGCCTGCGCTCTCGTTTCGGCAAACGCCGGGTTTATCTGTCCAAAAGATTTAGTGGTTTTTGGCGAGGTGGGGCTTTTAGGCGAAATAAGAAGCGTCAGTTTTGCAAAAGAAAGATTGTTGGAAGCTCAAAAGCTGGGCTTTAAAAAGGCTATAATTCCAGCGGCCAACATGAAAAATTTGCATGGCAAAATGAACATAGAAATATGTCCTGTGCAGACAATAGATGAAGCTATAAAATTTTTAAAACAATAAAAAATAGGAGACAAAAATGAGTTTAAGGTATTTAACTGCCGGTGAATCCCACGGCAGAGGCATTATCGTTATTTTAGAGGGAATTCCCTCGGGACTTACTATCAATGCGGAAGATATTGACGTAGAACTTTCCCGCAGGCAAAAAGGTTACGGCAGAGGTTTGAGAATGCGCATAGAAACGGATTTTGTGCAAGTGCTTTCAGGCATTAGGCATGTGAGATCGCTTGGCTCGCCGATTGCTATGCTCATAGACAATAAAGATTGGGACAATTGGAAAAGCGTTATGTCGCCCACGAGCGTAGACTTGGACGGCGATACCCTTCAAAAACCAAGACCCGGCCATGCGGATTTGGCTGGGCTTATGAAATACGGCGTAGCGGATTTCCGCGATATTTTAGAACGCTCCTCAGCGCGCGAGACTGCTGGGCGCGTTGCCGCCGGCGCAGTTTGCAAAGAACTTTTGAAACAGTTTAATATAGATATTTCATCCTATGTAATTCAAATAGGAAATATAAAAGCGGATATGGCAAGCATCCCGCGCGAAAAAGTTTGGCATAATACAGAAATGTCTTTTGTGCGCTGCCCCGACCCAAAAGCTACAAAATCTATGATAAATATTATCCGCAAAGCCGCTTCAAAAGGCGACACTTTAGGCGGAAAATTTGTGGTGCGCGCAAAAGGCGTTCCTCCCGGACTTGGCAGCCACACCCAATGGGACTTAAAATTGGACGGCCGTCTTGCCCAGAGTTTAATTTCTATACAAGCTATAAAAGCTGTTGAATTTGGAAGCGGCGCAGGTTTTGCATCGTTAAAAGGTTCAGCCGCTTTTGACGAGATTTTTTATGATAAAGAAAAAGGGTTTCACAGAAAAACAAATAGAGCGGGCGGCATTGAAGGCGGCATCAGCAATGGCAAATCCATAGAGGCAACCTGCACAATGAAACCAATTCCATCGCTTGGCGAGCCTTTGAGATCGGTTGATATCACAACAAAAAAAGCTGCGAAAGCGGAGATAGTTAGAAGCGATATCTGCGCGGTGCCGGCCGCGGGCGTTGTGGCGGAGGCCGTTGTCGCTTTTGAAATTGCAAGAGCAATGAGGGAAAAGTTTGGGGGAGATTCTCTAGACGATATGAAAAAAAGCTATGACGCTTATATGGAAAGAATAAAAAATTTATAAATGAATATTTCTTTAATTGGTTTTATGGCCACAGGCAAAAGCAGCGTGGGCAAAGCCTTAGCTGAAAAACTAGATAAAAAATTTATAGACATAGATAAATTGATAGAACTAAAAGAACAAATGCCGATTAGCGAAATTTTTGAGCGCAAAGGCGAACGGGAATTTAGGAAAATAGAAAGCGCCGTTATAGAGGAAGTTTCAGCATTAAGCGGGCAGAATTTAGTGATCTCCTGCGGGGGCGGCGCGCCTTTAAATGCGCAAAATATAGAAAATTTAAGGCGGGATGGAATTGTTATCTGTCTGAGCGCAAGCTTAGAAGTAATTTATAGGCGGGTGCAAAATAATTCCAGCCGTCCTGTTTTTAAGACGGCTTCCCCAACGCGCGCTCAGATAGCCGAACTCTTGGAGAGCCGCAAAAAAAGTTATGAAAATTGCGATGTCTGCATTGATGTAAGCAAGGGGCGTATTGGAAGTATAGTGAGAAAAATTTTAGAGTTTATAGACGGACAAAAAATTAAAGAGGATTAAGATGGCAACAACAAAAGTAGTGGAAGTTAAATGCGAATGCGGTGAGGTTTTTGAGGCGGAACTGGTTACCAGTATTGCCGCTGGAGAAGATATTGATGTAAAAGAGAGAATTTTAACAGGCGGCCTAAACCTTGTGAAATGCCCAAATTGCGGCAGAGTTTTTTATGCCGAGACCTTTATTTTATATCATGATAATAAGAATCAGCTTTTAGCTTATGTCTATCCATTGGAATGCAAAGATCAAAAAGAAGAATACGAAAAACAAATGCGCCAAGAGTTTAATAAAGCTATGGCCGATTTTGGCGAATCTATAAATTATCAGCCGATCATTTTATTCGGCATAGAGGCGCTAGCCAATCTTTTGCTCAAGGAACAAGATATGGAGGACGAGGAAATGATAGCGCGTTATTTTTGCAAAGAGCGGCATTTTTATACAATAGAGCTGCCGTCCGCTTTTGCAAGGAAATACGGCATCGTCAGAGTTTTGCCAACTACAAAACAAGGAGATCCTCTGGGTATTGCAGAAGCTGTAAAAAGTTTGGTGGAATATAATCCTCAGTTGGTGTTTTATAAAACTTTATATGATCGGATTTCGCAAGGCGATTTTAATCCTTCCAATTTAGGACCGCCCAATGATGATTAATATGGCGCGGTGGATGTATTTTGTGGGGGAGAATTTTGAAATTTTTGCAGGAGCTTTTTTAATTGCAATAAATATGCCTTTGGGGTGGGTAGGATTAGGCTATTTTTTGAAAAAAGCTTCCAGAACTAAACGTAAAATTTGTTATTTTTTTGGAATCCTTATCTATATTTTCAGTTGGGTCGTTTTGGCTTTCGGGGTCTTTTTGTGCGGCAAGGAATTGGCTTTAAGAATTATTGCTCATTACAGATGGTATATTATTTTTGTCACAATTTTAGTTTTGGCTATTGTATTCATCATTAAAAGAATATTGAAAAAGAAAATAGAAAACAAAACATAAGCGCAAACATTGTTTTTGCGTTTATGTTTTCTTTTTTAAGAGCGCCGCTTTAGAAACAGCGTCAAAAAGCAGTAACTGAGACAGAAACCGACTGCAATATTAAAATAAAATTTTACAATAATTACCTGTGCATTAAATGTTGACAATTAGATAATCTTAATATAAAATTGTCATAATTCCTGTGGATTTATTGTTATTAATTGGAAGGAGAATTTATAATGGATGTAGGGCATGCAGTTGTTTTAGTGGTGATTTTGATTTTTTCTGTGATGATACATGAGATTGCGCATGGTTTGGCGGCATATTGGCGGGGAGACGACACGGCTTTTAGAATGGGCAGAATTACGTTAAATCCCATTGCGCACATAGAGCTTATGGGCAGTATTATTTTGCCGCTTTTTATGATATTGATGCATTCTCCTTTTATATTCGGCTGGGCAAAACCCGTTCCAGTAAACTATAATAATTTATACAATCCCAAGCGGGATTTTGCATTAACGGCGCTGGCGGGTCCTTGCGCAAATTTTTTATTGGCTATTATTTGTTCTTTGATTGTGCGTTTAGTATACGCCTTTTTTTCAGGTTTTGCTTTGAGCGCCGACATTATAAATTTTGCTATGCAGATGATTATGGTAAACATTATGTTGGGGCTGTTAAATTTACTGCCGATTCCGCCATTAGACGGTTCGCGCGTTATAACTCTATTTATGAGTGAAAATACAGCTTTAAGATTCTTGAGTTTAAATCCTTTTGCATGTTTTATTATTTTAATAGTTCTCATAAGTTCTGGAGTTTTTGCTCGGATTGTGGAACCTGTTTTTTATTTTATCTTTAGAATTTTAATGGCATAGGGGAGAAAATGAAAAAGAAAATTTTATCAGCGATGCGTCCTACTGGGCGTTTGCATATTGGGCATTATTTTGGAGCTTTAAAAAATTGGAAAAAGCTGCAAGACGAATATGAATGTTTTTATATGGTTGCTGATTTGCATGCCTTGACCACTGATTTTGCCGATACAAAAAATATAGCGCAAAATAGTTTAGAGATGGCGGCTGATTGGCTGAGCGTTGGAATAGATCCGAGTAAAAGCGTTGTTTTTGAGCAATCAAAAGTTAGCGCTCATAGCGAATTATTTTTAATACTCTCTATGATTACGCCGTTGGGCTGGCTATACAGATGCCCCACTTACAAAGAACAGCAGACTGAAATAAAGGGCAAAGATTTAACGGGTTATGGTTTTTTAGGTTATCCTGTTTTAATGGCATCCGACATACTTTTATATAAAGCTGACATTGTGCCGGTGGGTCAAGATCAGTTGGCGCATTTAGAATTTACGCGCGAGATTGCAAGGCGCTTCAATAATTTTTACGGGCAGGTTTTTGTTGAACCTGAAGCCAAGCTCACAAAAACTCCAAAGGTGCCGGGAATAGACGGGCGCAAAATGTCTAAATCATACGGCAATTCAATTTTTTTGGCGGAAGATCCTGAGAGTTTAAAAAAGAAAGTTCAAAATATGTTTACGGATCCTCTAAAAATTAAAAAAGACGATCCCGGCCATCCAGACGGATGCGTTGTTTTTGCTTTTTATGAAATTTTTAATCCGCAAAAAGCTTTAGAGAAAAAAGAAATTTGCGAAAATGGAAAAATGGGCTGCGCCGCCTGCAAGAAAGAAGTTTTGCAGTATTTAGAGGAGTTTATAAATCCCATTGCGCGTCGCAGAAAAGAATTGATTAAAGACAAAGGATTTTTAGAAAAAGTTTTAGAAGAAGGCAATGAAAAAGCGCGTCAAGCGGCGGATAAAACAATGAGAGAAATTAGAGAGGCTTTGAAATTTTAATGCAAACACAAAATATAAATTCTAAAACAGAATATCAAACGCATTTAGATACATTTGAAGGTCCGCTAGATCTGCTTTTATATCTAATTAAAAAAAACGATTTAGATATAAATCAAATTCAAATTGCTCAAATAACAAGTCAATATTTAGAGTATTTACAATTGATGAAGGATTTAAATTTAGAGATAGCGGGCGAATTTATTGTTATGGCTTCCACGCTTATGCAGATTAAAGCGAGATCGCTTCTCCCCTCTAAAGCGGGCGAGGATTTGCAAGAGGAAGAAGACGAGGATTTGGCAAAATTAAAAGAGCGCTTGAGCCAGTATCAGCAGTATAAAGAAATTGGGAAACTTTTATCTTATAAAGAAATGGAAAATTCTCAAGTTTATTATAGGCCTGCATTGGCGCAAGACAAAAGCGATTTTATTTTAGATGCGGCTATTTTTGATTTAGTGGAAGGTTTTAAGGCGGCGCTTGAAGCTTTGCCGAAAGAGGCGATGAGCGTTATATCCGATCAAATTCCAATAGAGACTAAAATAAGGGAGATATTGGATATTTTAGAGGGGAAAAATTTTGTTTCTTTTACGGATATTTTAAAACTGCAAAAAACGAAAATGGCTTTGATAGTTTCTTTTATGGCTGTTTTAGAACTGATAAAAGATAGGTTGATAGCGGCAAAACAGAGTGCGCTTTTTGATGAAATTAGAATTTATAAACTGGAATATAAAGCGCAAGACGATAATATTTTAGAGGCTGGGGATTTAGAGCTTTCGGCGCCTAGCGGGGATGAAAATGGACAATAATGAAAATTTAATAAATGATAATCTCGCAAATGAGATTGCAAAAATTGTGGAGGCGATGCTTTTTGTTTCAGACAAGCCTTTAAGCATAAAAGAGATAAAAAATGTTTTAAAAGACGACTATCCAAAATTGGACGGGCTTGAGGATATTTTAAAAAAACTTCAGCAAGATTATGCGCTCTCTGACAAACCTTATGAAATAAAATTTGTGGCAGACGGTTGGAC
>JAITCX010000206.1 GCA_031282945.1 Elusimicrobiota bacterium | reverse complement strand
TTTGATGAGCCGCAAATTGCCGAGCGTTTTGAGCTTTATATAAACGGTATGGAAATCGCCAACGCTTATTCCGAGCTAAACGATCCAAATTTGCAGAGAGAAAATTTCACAAAACAAATGGAGCAAAAACGCAAAGGGGCAGAGGAAGTTATGCCTTTTGACGAGGACTTTATTTGCGCGCTGGAGCAGGGCTTGCCCCCAACGGGCGGGCTTGGCATCGGCATAGATCGTTTGGTGATGGTTTTAACCGCAACGGAATCTATTCGTGAAGTTATAACTTTTCCTGCGATGAAACCGGAGTAGCTTTCAATGAAAATTCCAACTGAAGTTTTCATCTCTTTTAGATATTTGCGGGCGAGAAAAAACGGGTTTTTCTCTCTGCTTACAACTTTTATCGCCATTGGCGGCACAATGCTTGGCGTTGCCGCTTTGATAATTACTTTAGCTGTCATGAGCGGATTCCAAACCGATATTCAAAATAAAATTTTAGGAGTGCAGTCTCACATAGTTGTAAGCCGCATGGACGGCAATGCCTTCATGCATGCCGATGAGATTTCTCAAAGAGTTTTAGAAAACCCGCAAGTTGTGGGAGCTTCGCCTTTTATTTATCGGCAGGCGATTGTTAGAAGTTTAAACACAAATGAAAGTTCAGGCCTTCTCATAAAAGCTATAGATTATAAAACGGAAGACGCAATGACGGATCTCTCATCTTTAGTGGTTGAGCAGGATATGGACTTTAATGACGATCTGAATGGACGCCGAATAATTTTAGGTCAAGAACTTGCTAAATCTATCGGAGCTTTTGCAGGCGATGAAGTTGTGCTTATGTTTCCCACGGATTTAGCCAGCATTCCCGCAATGTATAAATTTAGCGTGGCGGCGGTTTTTTACTCGGGGATGTATGATATGGATTCCAGTTTTGCTTTTATGGATATCGGCGTAGCTCAGGATATTTTTTCAATGCCAGATCAAGTTTCAGGGCTGGGCTTGCGCATTAAAAATGTAGACGATTCTCTCAAATTGGCGGCGCAAATAAAGGAAACTCTCGGTTATCCATATTCAGCGCGCGCTTGGATAGCTTTAAACAAAAATCTTTTCTCGGCGTTAAAGTTGGAAAAAATAATGATGTTTTTAATTTTAGGTTTGATAATTTTTGTTGCGGCGTTTAACATTATTTCCAATTTGCTTTTATTGAGCGTTCAAAAATTTAAGGAAATAGGCATAATGTCTGCAATTGGTTTTTCTAAAATGTCCATCGCAAAAATATTTTTTTATGAGGGAGTTTTTGTGGGTTTGATAGGAGCTTTTTTGGGGGTTGCTCTGGGGCTTGGCATAAGTTTAATTTTAAAGAATTTTGAAATTGTAAAATTGCCGCAGGGAATTTATTATGTAGATAAATTGCCAATTGCAATTTTATACCAAGACGTATTTTTTGTGGGGCTTTGCGCTTTCATAATTACAATTGTAGCTGCAATTTATCCCGCATATCAAGTTTCAAAATTAGATCCAATTGAAGCGATGAGGGGACAATAATGGATATCAAAACCATTGGGCTTACAAAAATTTATGCCCGCAAAGGCTTGCAGGAAGTTGCGGCGGTAAGAGATATAAACTTGCATGTTTTCTCGGGAGAAAAAATTGCTTTAACAGGTCCCTCGGGATCAGGCAAAAGCACATTGATACATTTATTGGGTTTAATGGATCGGGCGACTTCCGGTCAAATTTTTATAGACGATAAACAAGTGGATTTTTCAGACGATAATTTCAGCTGCCGAATGCGCCGCGACTGCATTGGCTTTGTTTTTCAATTTCATTATTTGCTTGCGGATTTTACTGTTTTAGAAAATACTTTAATGCCTGTTTACAATAAAAGGCAGAATTTTTTGCAAAAAGCTCTAGATATTTTAGACAGGCTGGGACTTTTAGAAAGGCGCAATAATTTTCCAAATGAATTATCCGGCGGCCAACAACAACGCGCCGCTTTAGCGCGGGCATTAATAAATTCTCCAAAAATTATTTTTGCAGATGAACCGACTGGAAATTTGGATACTGTTACTGGAAATGCCATAGAAAAATTATTGTTTGAAGCTTGCGCCCAAAATAATACGACATTGTTTTTAGTTACGCATAATGAAGCGCTTGCCAATAAGGCAGACAGAATACTTAAAATGGAGGACGGAGGAATTAGATGAAAATTTATCTTGACGACAAATTGGTTTCAAAAGAGCAAGCAAAAATTTCGGTTTTTGATCATGGCGTGCTTTATGGGGATGGAATTTTTGAAGGCATTAGAGCTTATAATGGGCGAGTATTTAGATTAAACGAACATTTAGACAGGCTTTGGGATTCCGCAAAAGCAATCAACTTAACAATTCCTAAGACAAAAAAAGAAATGGAAAAAATTGTTATAGATACTTTGCTTGCAAATAATTTAAAAGATGCATACATAAGGCTTCTTGTAACAAGAGGAGTTGGGGATCTGGGGCTTGATCCAAGAAAATGCGCATCAGGTCCGTCTATTGTGGTTATAGCTGATGAAATAAGCTTGTATCCTGAGGAGTTTTATGAAAAAGGGCTGGAAGTGGTTACCTCATCTCTCAGGAGAGTGCGTCCAGATACGCTAAGTCCAAATATTAAATCTTTGAATTATTTAAACAATATTATGGCAAAACTTGAGGCTATTCGGGCTGGAGTTATTGAGGCTATAATGTTAAACACGGAAGGTTATGTTGCGGAATGCACAGGCGACAATATTTTTATTGTTAAAAATGGAGAATTGTGGACGCCGCCGGTTTCAGCGGGCGCATTGGACGGCATAACCAGAAATGCTGTAATAGAAATTGCAAAAAACAAATTGAAATATCCGTTTAAAGAAGCTGTTTTTACAATGTATGATGTCTATACTGCCGATGAGTGTTTTCTCACCGGAACCGCCGCCGAGGTTATTCCTGTGACTTGCGCCGATTCCAGAGCTATTGGCACAGGCCAAGCCGGCAAAATTACTTTGCATTTGATGCAAGAATTTAGGGCTTTGGCGCACTCAACAGGAACGCCGATAAAATAAGTTTTGCAAAGCTTAGAAGCGAAATAGGGCGTAAGATAAGATAGCGGGATGCCGATATATTATGCATCCCGCTATACTATTATTTTTACTTATAAAAAGCGGCATTATAGAGAAAATCGTATGAAAAAAAAATTCAATAAACAAATTATTTATATATTTATTGTCAGTTTAATAATATCTTTAAATTGCTCTTTAATAATTGCAGGCTTTTTAGGGAAATTTTTATCTCAAGCTATCAATGCCGAAACGGAAGTTTCTTTTTTAGCATTTTCCCTTTTAGATCCAAAAGTAATTATAAAAAGCGTTAAGGTTAAAGGCGGCGCCGAGGCAAAAAACATAATTATAAATCTTGCGCCTTCAAGAATATTTTCTAAAACCGTAAGTCCTATTCAATACCTCCAATTTTTAAAAATTTCAGAAGTGGAAATTTCCAATTCTTTTAATAATTTTACCAATTCCCCTAATCATAAAATTTCTCCTCGTTTAATACAATCCATTTTACTGCCGTCTTATGTTTTTAATGTAAAAATCGAAAGATTTTTTCTATTTAATGAGCAAGAAAGGCGTCTGCTTTTTTCGGATTTAAACGCTAATTTTGATTCTCAAAAAACAAATGCGTCAGCGGATTTACGTTTTGCAGATCCAATAGACATTAAATTTGACCTTGAACTTATCGCTACCGCCGACAATAATATTGCGGCTACAATCACTTTGTTTAGCAACAAAACTTTAGAATTTTATTGCGCATTAAATTCTGTTGTGGATTTGAGCAATTTTAATATTGAAACAATTTTAACAATTGAAAAACTTAAATATGAAAATTTTCTTCTAGAAAATATTTCCGGCAAAATTATGAAAACTCAAAATGATTTTAATATAGCGATCGATCAACCTTCAATTAAATTAAATATAAATTCGCCGGATTTTAATATGTTTGCCATAAACGCTTTTTTTGATATTGCCCAAATAAATAATGAGGCTTCAGGTTTAATAAATTTAGATGCAAAAATAGATTTTGACGGCGCGATAGATGCAAAAATTTCCGCCAAAAATTTAGTTTTATACAGTTTGCAATTTGCAGATTTTACATCTTATATTTCAAATGTCGGCGGCGGATATAAAATTTCTCATAAATATGCTAGAGACAGCGAACTTTTAATTAATATTAATAAAAATTTAGATGAAGTAGATTTTAAGATTGATATAAAAAGGCATCCCATAGGATTTGGATGGTTAAATTTGCGGACAGGTCAAGCTGATATAGATCTCTTAAATGTTCAAGTAAAAGATTTGCCGCTTAAACCTTTAGCAAAAGAATTTCAGTCGGGAATAATTTTTGCAAGCGGAGTAATCGGCGTAGACAACGGACGCATAGATTTTAGGATTGATAATTTTACTGCAAATCAAAATGTTATGACTCAGCTTTTGGGTTTTGCAGAAAGAAAAGCCGGCGATCTCAATTTAAATTTTTATAGTACCGATGGATTAATAGAGTTTAACTCAACATTTGTAAAATCAAAAGATTTAGATAAACAACAGAGCGCTGTGGGCAAATTGCAAAATCTAGATTTTAAATTTACAAATTCGGATACGGAAAAATATTTGCGCGCTTTAGGCGTCCGTCTTGACCTTTCAGGTTTTGCAACAGGCCGAATTTCTTATGCCGCAGGCGAAAGTTTTATTGTTGATTTAATGATTTCAAACGGCAGTTTTGCCAACAATGCTTTTTCAAGTTTTACGCTCAAAGGTCAAGCCGATAAAAATACTATTTCTCTGCAAAAAATTTCGCTTATAGACCCCGCGGGTAAGACTCTCCTAAGCGCCGCAGGCGATATAATTTTCTTGGAAGAGTTGGGAAATTCTCACCTTGAAATAGAATTGGATGATTTTAAATTAGGAGCTACTCCCATATCCGCTAAAATTTCTTTTAATGCTAAAGCTGGAAACCAAATAAATGTGGGGCTTACAAATATAGATTATTTAAATATAGGAAAAGTAAAGTTTATAAATATTGCGGCGCCCGCGAGCATTTCAAAAGCGGAAATAAATATCTCCTCAATTAAATCTAAAGAAGGTTTGGCAGGTTGGATAAAATATGATATTTCTCAAAAAACTTTAAGAGGCGATATTTCTTTTTCAAATTTTGATATATCGGAAATTTTTGAGGGATTAAATGCAAAAATAAATGCCAGCGCTTATATTTCTGGATCCTTAACAGATATAAATATAGATGGAGATATTGTTTCAAGTAATGCCCGCTTTAATGGCGTAATAATAGACGCAAGCGCAGATTATAGATATGCGGAAAAAGAACTTATCGTCTATGACGGAAATATTGTTATAGATAAAAAAGGCAGAATTGATTTTGAGGGTTTATATTCGCAGAGAAAAGGAATAAACTTTACAGTTAAAAATTTGCCTTGGACAAGTGTTTCAAAATTTTTTAATTTTGAAAATACAGCTTTTGCAGGACTATTAAACGGCACAGGAGTTGTGAGAAATAGAAACGGCTCTGCGCAAATAAGTTTAAATGGGCGCAGCGTCAATATGAAAGTAGATAATATAAATATAAATGAGTTTAATGTGAGGATGCAGGCATACAAAAAAGTAGTTTCAGTCTCGGAGGCTTTTTTACAAATTTCCGATGCGCAGATAAAAAATGTGGAAGGATATTTTAATATAGATGAGGGCAGATATAATTTAAATGGGCAGTTGATAAATATTCATGTATCGCTTTTAGATATTTTTGGGAAATTTGAATTAGACGGATCTATAAATACATTAAACGCTCAAAAAGCTTTTTCAGGCCATCTATTATTAAATGACTTTTGGATAAATCGAGCGCGCTTGGATAATTACAGAATACGTTTTGATTTGGTTTCAAATATTTTGCTTGCTTCCCACCGAGATGCAAAAAATAATATTGATTTAAGTCTTGAATACGATTTGGAAAATAGCGAAATAAATCGGTTTAGATTTATCGGCTCAGGCGGCTCTATTTTTGAGGCCAATGCCGCATTTAAGAAAAATGATTTTAGGTTAAACGTTTCAGGCAGAAATATTGATATGCAGGGTGCCTCGGAATTTCTGGGTTTGGATTTGGATTTTGAGGGGAGCATGGATTTATTATTTCAAACAAGAGGGTCTCTTAGAAATCCCACAATGAGTTTCATTTTAAACTCACAAAAAGGTTCTGTGATGCAAGTGCCTTATGATTATGCGCGGATAGAATTTGAGGCGGTAGATAATATGGCATCTATAAAAGTTGCGCAAGTGCATAAAGACAATGAATTTGATTTGTCTGTTTTGGGGCAGTTTCCAATTTGGTTGGATAAAAGCGTTGAGGAAAGTTTGCAAAAGCGGTCTATAAATATCACCTATTCCCTTATGGATTCAAGACTTAGAATCTTGAGCTATTTAACTGATAATTTTATTAGGGCTAAGTCTATGATGCTGTCTGTGAGAGGAAATATTTTCGGCTCCATAAAAAATATTGAACATTCCGGTCAGCTGATTATAAACGGCGGAACAATTTATATGCAGGATTATCTTACAACTTTAAAAGATGTAAAAATTGATATATCTTGGGACCGAGATTCTGTAAATATTAAAAATTTTACAGCGCGTTCTGGCGGCGGCTTAATAACTGTTACAGGCGGGGCTTTTGGCGGATTTAACGATTCTATGAATTTAGATCTGCATCTTTTTACAGGTCCTAAAGGCATTCCGTTTAGGCTTAGCAAAATGCCGATTTCAAAACTATTGGTTAAAGACGTATCGCAGGGAACGCCGATTTTTGACATAAAGATTTCAGGCAATATCTCTCAACCTGAAATTTCAGGAAAAATTATTTTAGAAAAAACGCATTTCAATTATACAACTGAAGGCTATAAAAATTCCGATGGAAGTCTTTTGGAAAATTCCATTTATAATATTGATATTGTGTCTGGGAAAAATACAGTTTATGAAAATTCTTTTGCAAACATTGCAATAAACGGAAAAATAAATATTAGCGGACAGGGCGCGGATATAAAAGTTAACGGCGAGGTGGAGGCGCAGTATGGGCAAATTTCTTATTTGGGAATTGGATTTAATATTGCCAGCGCAAAATGCGAAATAATAAATAATTCAATGTATATCACAGGCGAGGCTGATGTCACAACATACAATTCAAAAACTGAAAGCGAGGAAGTTATGCGCGTCTCTGTAGATAGATCTTCGCTGGACGATTTGAAATTGCGTTTTGCATCGCGCGATGATCCAACTTTAGGCGAGCGGGACGTCTATGCCAGAATTCTCGGCGTAAGCTCGGATGGCTCGGATGATTTAAATAAAAATGCAAATACCAATGCTGATTATCTTTTGCAGCAGAGAAGCGTGCGTCTTTTAAATTCTACTTTTGCGGTGCCGTTTACGCAAAGCATTTTGAGAAAGACAGGGCTTATAGATAATTTTAGGGTTTCTTATGTGCCTGATTCAAATTATGCAAAAAAGCAAAGCGCCGCCGCAAACGCCCCAACGGTTGACGGCGGAGCCGCCGCTGCGGCGGCCGATTCGGAAGGCTCATCCGGCAATTTGCAGAATTTGCTTTACGGCACAAAATATTCTTTTAGAAAAAATATTACAAATCAAATTTCGCTCGGCTATTCCATAACGATAGATCAAAAAGCAAATACTGCAGACGCCCAACAAAATACAGAAGAGTCCGATGAATTGGAATTAAAGCAGGAAGTGGAAATGCGCTATAGGCTTGCCAATAATTTATTTGTTACAGGAACTTATGAGCTGGGCGGCGATGCGGGAGATTATCATCCCGACAGACGTATAATGCTCCAGCAGCAGTTTCGTTTCGGCGGCGGCAGAAAACGGCTTGTCATACCCAGCCCTCAAACGCCAAGCCCAAGCCAGTGATTTTTATATTTATTTTTTGAGGAATAAATATTGCCGAAAAGCCGTTAAAGTGTGAGTTTGTAGATAATTAAATATTGTATAATTATTAAGATAATCAAAAATACTTCTTAGGAGCATATATGAAAAAGTTTTTAGCGCTATCGCTTTTTATTATTTTAGCGGCGTCTACGGCTTGGGCGCAAACCGATGAAATAAGCCAGATTGTTGTAAGAGGACTGGTCACTTTAAAACCAAAAGTTGTGTTGCGCGAGATCCCTCTCAAAAAGGGAAATTATTATGACGAGCAAAAAGTTAGAGACGGCGTGAGAACTTTATTTGAGCAGAAAATGTTTTCCAATATTGAATATGATTTCAATGATACCACTGGAGTTTTAACTATTACAGTTGAAGAAAATCCATACATAGAAAAGATTGATTTTAAGGGTAATAAAGAATTTTCAAGGAGCCGCCTCACATCTGAAAGCGTGCTAAAGAAAAAAGGTTATTTCAATCAAATGGATTTGGATGAAACCATTGCAAAAATTACAACACTCTATAAAAATAAAGGTTATATGGATGTTCAAATTGAAGTCTATCCCACCACAAATCCTCAAACCGGTAAAATGACAATAAATTTTTTAATCACAGAAAATCAAAAAGTTTCTATCGGCGGCGTAACTATTGAGGGAGAAGAAGCTTTTAAAGAGCGCAAACTTTTGCGCCAAATAAAAAAGACAAAACGTAAAAAAGTTTTTAATGAGGATTTATACCGAGCTGATTTAGCAAACTTGGAAACTTTTTATAAACAACGCGGTTATATGGACTATGAATTGGTTTCGTCCTCTATTACATATAGCGAAGACAAGACAAAAATTTTTATAGCTATAAGCATTCAAGAAGGTTTGAAATATAAATATGCCCAGATTGAAACTTGGGGAAATACCGTCATGACAAATGAGCAATTGTATAAGCTCACAAAATTAAAATCTCGGCAGCTCTATAAAATCTCGGCGATAAATGAAGCCACTCAAGCGCTTTATGAGGCCTATGCTGACAAAGGTTATTTGCAGGCGCAAATCGGACCGGAATTTGTGCGCCATGAACAAGCCGGCTCCGAAGACGCAACGGTGGATGTAATATTTCAAATTCAGGAAAGTTACATGATGTATACTGGAAATATTTATATTGAGGGGCTGGAGTCCACTCGTGAAAAAGTTATTAGGCGCGAAATAAAATTAAATCCCGGCGATCCGCTTTCTGCGCGCAAAGTGCGTCAGAGCATTGGCAGAATTTATAATCTTGGGTTTATTGATGCGGTTGAACCGCAGCTTTTGCCGACGCGCCAACGCGATGTTATGGACATAGAATTTGACATAACCGAAGGGCGTCCCGGCATGATTTCGGCGGGCGTGGGCTATTCCTCAGTGGATGAATTTGTGGGGTCGGTTCAGTTTCAATATTTAAATTTATTCGGTTTAGCGCAGCGTTTAAATGTTATGGCGGAATGGGGTTTTGGCGCATCGCAAAGACGCAACTACCAAGTTGATTGGACCGAACCTTATATTTTTGATCAAAACATGAGCTTAACTTTAAGCGGTTATCAAATAGAAAGAATTCGCGATTACGATTTAATTGCAAGCGCTTACAAAGAACAGCGCACCGGCGCTTCGGCCACCGTGGGACCGAGGTTTAGTGATGTGATTTTTGCATCTATCGGGTATTCTTTTGAGCATGTAAATTTAGACGACAGCATCTTCCCGCGTTCAACATATTTAGAACAATATGAGTATGCGAAATTTTTAAGCGATACCGGCATTTCAAAGGACAATGTTTCAAGCATCATTACATCGCTTGCCTATGATACGCGCGATGTATATTTTGATCCAAACCGCGGCCAGCGTCAATCCGTAACGGTTAGAACGGCAAGCGATCTTTTGGGCGGCGACACAAATTTTGTGAAAACATATTTTCGTTCCTCGTGGTATTTTCCAACTTTTTGGCGTTTTGTGCTTGGGTTAAATCTCGGCATAGGCAGGGTTGTTGGATACGGCGGCCAAGACGTTCCTATTTATGAGAGATATTATATCGGCGGCGCCGACACTGTGAGAGGCTATGACTATCAGCAGATCGGTTATACCGGCGGGGCAAAAATTATGACCGTGTTTAATGCGGAATATAAATTTCCATTGCTTATGGATAGAAATAAAACTATTTTGCAGGGCGTATTCTTTTATGATATAGGCGGAGCTTGGCAGGACATCAATACCGTTCATTTAGAGTTGGGCGAAACGGAAAATGATCTACGTTCAGGCGTTGGGTTTGGGATAAGATTTGCAACGCCGATGTTTCCATTGAGAATAGATTGGGGCTACGGTCTAAATCATAAACGCGGCGATAAACTGCAGAAATTTTATTTTTCAATTGGAAATATTTTTTAGTTAAAACAAATTTTGGCGGGGGGTAAAAATGGAAATAACGCTTGTAAAGCTTGCGCAAATCACAAATGGATTTTTGGTAGGCGATGAAAATAAAATTATAAGAAATGCGTCTGGTTTGGCGGAGGCAGTGGCAGACGATATTTCTTTTTTGGGAAATATGAAATATCTGCAGCAAGCGTTTGAAACAAAAGCGGGGGCTTTATTTGTTGGTCAAGATATAGACGAGAAAAAGTTTAGCGGGAAAAATATTATAAAGGTTGCAAATCCGCAGTATGCATATTCTTTGGTTTTAAATATTATTGCTAAAGAAAGGTTGGATGATATTAAATTTGAAATTAGCCCGAGGGCGTTTATAGACGAGCAGGCAAAAGTAGCGCCTGACGTTTATATTGGGGCATGCGTTGTTATAGATAAGGGCGCGCAGGTGGCAAGCGGGACGAGGATTTTCCCAAATGTTTATGTCGGCAGAAATGCAAAAATTGGAAAGAGTTGCATAATTTATTCTAATGTTACGATAAGAGAAAATTGTGTTCTGGGCGACAGGGTGATTTTGCAGCCGGGCGTTGTGGTGGGCGGAGACGGTTTCGGCTTTGCAACGGTTGACGGGCAAAACCAAAAAATTCCGCAAATAGGAAATGTTGTCATTGGAAATGATGTTGAGGTGGGCGCCAATACAACCATCGACAGAGCCACAACAAATTCTACAAAAATTGGAGACGGCGCAAAAATAGATAATTTGGTGCAGATTGCGCATAATGTTTGCATAGGAAAAAATTCTTTAATTGTGGCGCAGGTTGGAATTTCGGGTTCTACAAAAATCGGCGACAATGTAATTGTGGGCGGCCAAACGGGCATAGCGGGGCATTTAAATATCGGCAATAATGTTTTGGTGGCTGGGCAGTCGGGGGTGTCGGGAAATATAAAGGACGGTCAGAAAGTCGGCGGCAATCCAATAGTGGATTTAACTCAAAGCATAAAAATTAGGGCGGCGTTAAGACATCTGCCGCAAATATATCAAGACATTAAAAATATAAAGAAAAAGTTAGAGGGCTTGGAGGATAAAGAGTGTCAAAGCAAACCACAATAAAAAAAGAAGTCTCGGTGCAAGGAGTAGGGCTGCACACGGGCAAAGAAAGCAAAATTGTTTTTAAGCCGGCGCGGGCGGATGAGGGGATAGTTTTTGTGCGTGTGGATTTGCCTAATAAGCCGCATATTAAAGCTGTTGTAAAAAATACTTTGGCATCTCAAGCGGTCAGAGGCAGCGTTATAGCAAACGGCGATGCGACGGTGTATACCATAGAACATATAATGGCGAGCGTTTCGGCGCTTGGCATTGACAATTTAATTATTGAAATAGATTCCGCCGAACCTCCGATTTTGGACGGCAGCGCTCTTGGTTTTGCGGGCGTTTTAGATGAGGCGCAGGTAACGGAACTTGAAGCGGCGAAAAAATATTTAACTTTAGCTCAACCGATAAGCGTTAGTTTTGGCGTCAGCAGGTATTGGGCATATCCATGCGATCATTTTGAAATTGATGCGACTATTGGATTTGATCATCCATTGTTGAAGATGCAGCATCTTGCAATTCCTGAGATAAATAGGGATGTGTTTTTAAAAGAGATTGCGCCCGCCAAAACTTTTTGTTTTGATTATGAAATAGAATCGCTTTTAGCAAACAATTTAGGTAAAGGCGGCAATATGAGCAATGCAATTGTTATCGGTCTTGACGGAATTCACAATGAGGAGCCGTTGAGGTTTAAGGATGAATTTGTGCGCCACAAAATTTTAGATTTAATTGGAGATTTATATTTAGCGGGGCATTCAATTAAAGCGCAAGTTGTGGTTGATAAGCCCGGCCATAAAAACAATATTCATTTTGTAGAGGAGCTTTTAAAGAAAGCCGTTTTAGTTTAATCAAAATTTATGGAGGGGAATTTATGTTTGAGATAAAAGAAGGCGAAAAATTGCTGACGCAACAGGAAGTTTTACAAATTATTCCGCACAGGTATCCATTTTTAATGGTGGATAGAGTTAAGGTAAGCGCAAGCGAGCCGCTTAAAGCTGTGGGGTATAAATGCGTTAGTGGAAATGAAGGTTTTTTTCAAGGACATTTTCCCGGCGCTCCCGTGATGCCCGGCGTTTTAACTGTTGAAGCTATGGCGCAAACAGCTTGCGTTTTATTGCTTTCAAAACCAGATCTAAAAAATTGCCTTGCATATTTTATGGCGATAGACGGCGTTAAGTTTAGACAGACCGTAAAACCGGGCGATGTTTTAGAGCTGCATGTTGAGACGCTTGCATGGAGCGGCCGCAAGGG